>JADFGH010000357.1 GCA_022567775.1 Pseudomonadota bacterium
ATTACGCGCAATTTTTCCTGTGCCTGTACGAGTGCTTTTCGATAGACTGCCGCCGAGGGGTTCGCCGCCATTCTGGCCATGAATTCAGGATCGCTGACACGATCGATCTCGCTTTGTTTCGCTGCCTCGAGGAAAAACAGATCGTCGAAGAATGCCGGGCGCTCGCCGTAAACAAACGTTGATACTTCACGCACCAGTGTCGGTACATAACACACACCGGAATCGAGCATGGCCTGCACGAATTCGTCGGATACCTCCTGGTCACGTACCGAGTGCGCGATCAGACCGCTGCCCATTTCAAGCAGCTTCGCCGCGTCATCCATATAGAAAATATGGGTGGCTACAGGAACGTTTGCCTCTTTTGCAACTCGCAATGCTGCTGCCAGGGCATCCCAGGACATCTTTTCGACGGTACCCAGGTTGTCATCCACGCGCAACTTGATCCAGTCGACGCCCGCATCGATATTTGCGCGGGTCATTGCCGCGGCTTCGGCCGGGTCCTGGCTGAATACAGGGGGTCCCGCAAGGAGGAGCCGTGCGCGATCCAGAGAAGGACTGTCTTGCGCCGCGCGAATTCCGAACGCGCCGTTGGGAGCGCCACCAAGGCTCAATACAGTGGTAACGCCGTAGCGCGCGTAAAGCGCCAGATCAGCAGCCGCCCTGGCAGCATCGCCCTGAATCTCATCTGCCGCCCATCTACCTGAGATATGCCCGTGCGCATTGATGAACCCCGGGACTATCCACTGACCATCGAGAGCCACGATTTCGGCACCCTCCGGAGCGGCTGCGGTGCTGACGCTCTCGATCCGGCCATCGCGAACCACAAGGACGGCGTTATGCAGGGCAGCAGCGCCGGTGCCGCTCCAGATGTTGGCGTCCGTATACGCGACCGCTCCTGCCCCGGGCAATGCAACGGCTGCCGGCTCGGCCGCTGCACCTGATTCCACCGGTGGCTCGGAGGAATCGCCGCAAGCAGCAAGCAACAAGGCAAGCATCAGCAAGCCAGAAGTCCGAATCATGGTCTTCTCCCGTATGCGAACCAGCATGCGTCTATTGTACTCCTCGCTCCGCTGAGTGGGCGGCCGCAATTAGCTCAGACAGGTCCTTTCGCGTGAGTAATTTGCCCTTGCTGACAACTGCTGCTATTTGCCTGGTGTGAGCAATGTTTTCAAGGGGATTCGCGTTGAGAAGTACGAGATCCGCCTTCTTGCCCTCGTCAATTGTTCCCATTTCATCAGCAAGCGAGAAAAATTCAGCAGGCCGGACGGTCGCGGACCTGATTGCTTCGAGCGGCGACAGCCCGGCACGCACCAGCATCTCGAGTTCCGAGTGCAGGCTGTAACCGGGCACGGATATCAAAATCGGCGTATCGGTGCCCGCGCCGATCGGCACGCCACGCGCGTGCATGCGGCCTGTCAGGAAGAGGCTCCACTCGGCAAAAGCAGTGAATTCCTCGTTGGGATTTTCAGCCAGCGCCGCCGAGGATTGAGTCCAGTCTTCCCGGGCATCCGCGCGTATTCGCGACAGCGCATTGGCCCAATCGTCTCTTTTGTACGGCGGCGCCAGGTTGAGTGCGCCGAGACGCAGTGTAGGCACCTGTATTGTCGACATCAGGGTTTCCAGTGTCCGATCGCAGCGCGCCTCGTCATAGTTCGCGATGGCCGGCAACCGTTGCAGGGAGTGAAGCGAAGATCGCAGGTCGGCGCCGGAAAGTCCCTGCGGATTCCTGAGAAGCTCGAGCCGCGTTTCATGAAGCTCCGGCGCGTTACTCGCGCAGTCCATCTCGATGTTGCGCAGATGCTCTATGGAATCGACCGATGGCCCCGCCGTACTTGCCCGCAATGACAGCGGCACATGTGAATCAATCGGCAGTCCAAGTTCCTGCGCCGTCTCGACCATTGCCTCGAATACCGCCGGACTGACCATTTCATAGATCTTGATGAAATCGACACCCTGCTCATGCAGATGCCTGATGGTCTTTCGGGCATCATCGGGCGTCGCATTGCGCACGCCGATCTCAGGGCGGGACTCCCCGTCGTAGACGACGAAGTTTCCATCGAGTAACGGCCCTGCGAAGAATACCCGGGGCGCCACTGCACCGGGCGCACGCATTTTCTCGACAACAGGCAGCACCTTGTGCATGAGCCCGCCGGTATCTCGCACGCTCGTAATGCCATACGAAAGGAACAGCGCCGGCATGCTGTCCGTAAACCGGTCGTCGTAAGTCAGGTGTACATGAAAGTCCCACAGGCCCGGAATCAGGAACTTTCCAGTCCCGTCGATGATCTCGGCAACGGATAACTCCCCGCCTGTTGATCCAACACTGGTGATTTCATCGCCATCGAATACGACGGTCTGATGTTCACGAACGCCGTTGACGGCATCGATAACCGTGACATTCGTTATGGCCGTGCCGCTTGGCTGCGGCTTCGCGCACGCCATCAGCAGTGCGGTGAAAATCCCCAACAGGATGAGTTGACGCTTCATTATTCTAAGGTTGCAAATCGATTCGGTAACCTGTGGCTACGCTCAGAAAATTCGATATCTCGATCATGTCCTTGCCAACGAAGCGGATCGTGTGCGAGTTGACCTTTTCAACATTCGGCAAATATGACAGCAATTCCACCGGGCGATAGTGCTTGAGACTCAGCTCCAGTTCTATCGGCGTTTCCAGAACATAGGGCTCGAATTCTTCAATCCGGTCGATGGCCGACT
>JADFGH010000041.1 GCA_022567775.1 Pseudomonadota bacterium
AACTTTGCAGGGAGCTCGGTATTGCGATCCCGGTCGGCAAGGATTCGCTATCCATGCGCACGCGCTGGACGGACGAGGGCGGTGAGTACCAGGTCGTTGCTCCGGTGTCGCTCATTGTGACCGCGTTTGCGCCGGTGCTGGACATTCGCCGGCACCTGACGCCGCAATTGAGATCTGTCAATGAGCGTAGTCACCTGCTGTTGCTGGATATCGGTGCAGGCTCAAACCGGCTCGGTGGCTCCTGTCTTGCGCAGGCATTCGAGCGCCACGGCGGCGCCACGCCCGACCTTGATTTTCCGCAGCGCCTGAAGAGTTTCTTCAACGCCATTCAATCTCTTAACGAGCAGGGACTGATTCTGGCCTATCACGACCGCGCGGATGGCGGCTTACTCGCCACGGTCGCCGAGATGATGTTCGCCGGGCGGCTCGGTGTGTCGCTCGCTTTGCCGGGATCCGCGCGTGACCTGCTCGCGCTTTTGTTCAGCGAAGAGCTTGGTGGCGTCATTCAGGTTGCAAACAGCAAACTCGCTGAGGTGCACGCGGTGCTCGAGGATAAAGGCGCAGGCTGGGTCGATATCGGCACTGTCGAGCCCGACGATCAACTGTCGATTGTCAACGATGACGAACTGGTGTTGCGCCTCGATCGGACCCGCATGCAACGCGAGTGGTCGGAAACCAGTTATCGCCTGCAATCGTTACGCGATAATCCGGATACCGCGAAAGAAGAGTTTGAGCGCATTCTGGATACCGAAGACCCGGGGTTGAATGTCAGACTGACTTTCGATCCGGCCGCAGACATTGCTGCACCGTTCATTGGCGGGCTCAGGCCGCGCGTTGCCATTTTGCGTGAGCAAGGTGTAAACAGCCAGATGGAAATGGCCGCAGCATTTATGCGGGCGGGGTTCGCGACCGTCGACGTGCACATGAATGACCTGATCGGTGGCGCAGACAGCCTCGAAAACTATCAGGGCATTGCCGCCTGCGGTGGCTTCTCTTTTGGTGATGTTCTCGGTGCCGGGGGAGGCTGGGCGAAATCCATTCTTTACCAGTCGGTCTTGCGCGATGAGTTTGCAGCGTTTTTTGACCGGGATGATACTTTTGCGCTTGGTGTCTGTAATGGCTGCCAGATGCTTTCGCACCTGCGGGAACTTATCCCTGGCGCAGATGACTGGCCGGTATTCCGGCGCAATAAGTCGGAGCAGTTCGAAGCAAGACTGAGCCTGGTCGAGATTGCCGACAGTCCGTCAATTTTTCTTGCCGGCATGGCAGGTTCGCAGCTGCCAATAGCAACCTCGCATGGAGAGGGCCAGGCGATCTTTGCGGATAGCGATGCACAATCCCGCGCACAAGTCGCGCTGCGCTACGTGGACAATTACGGGGAAACCGCCCGGGCCTATCCTGCGAATCCAAACGGGTCTGTCGATGGCATATGTGGCCTTGCCAGCGTTGATGGCCGGTTCACGATTATGATGCCGCACCCTGAGCGTGTGGCGCGGACCACGCAAAATTCCTGGCACCCCGACGACTGGGGTGACGACGGTCCCTGGATGCGGATCTTCCGCAACGCGCGCGTCGCCATATCCTGAGTTTGCCGTGCGGGCGCTTGCTATGATTGGCCGACATAGCGCAAGGGGGAGATTGATGAGAGCAATTCATTTGCTGCCGGCACTGGTGCTGGCGGCCTGCCAGCCGACGTCGACGGAAGTCGAACCAGCGTCACCTTCTTTTGCAATATCATTTTCGCCGGATGCGTCCAGCGCTACGCTGGATGGACGGCTGATCCTGATGCTTTCCAAAGACGATGAGAGTGAGCCGCGATTCCAGGTGAGGCCGGGCATCGAAGCCGTGCAAATGTTTGGCATAGACGTCAATGGTGTTGCGCCTGGCCAGGCAATGGTCATCGATGCATCCGCGTTCGGTTATCCCCATGACAGCCTGAAGGATCTGCCGGCCGGCGAATATTTCGTACAGGCACTGCTGCACAAATACGATACCTTCGAGCTTGCCAACGGCAAGACCGTCAAGTTGCCCATGGACCAGGGCGAAGGGCAGCAATGGGCAGACTCCCCTGGCAATCTGTACAGCATGCCGCGGCTATTACAGCTTAGCGCATCGGCAGAGCCTGTCCCGCTGGTCATGGACCAGGTTATTCCGGCGATCGAGCCGCCAGCGGACACCGAGTTCGTCAAACACGTCAGGATCAGAAGCGACCTGCTCAGCGAATTCTGGGGCAGGGATATGTACCTCGGCGCACACGTGCTGTTGCCAGCCGGTTTCGACGAGCATCCGCAGGCAAGGTACCCGCTGGCGGTCTTTCATGGCCACTTTCCGGCGGATTTCGCGGGCTTCAGAAGCGAGCCGCCTGAGAAAAATCTCGAGTGCGTACGCAATGAGCGGGCCGACGTCGATTGTTACAACCGGATCGTTCAGGACGAGGCTTATGACTTCTATCAGAAATGGGTCGGCCCGGATTTCCCACGCATGCTTATTATCCAGATTCAGCATGCCAATCCTTATTACGATGACAGCTACGCGGTGAATTCCCAAAACCTCGGGCCCTGGGGCGACGCCATTACCTATGAATTGATTCCTTACATCGAGGAGCAATTCCGCGGTCTCGGTGAGGGTTGGGCGCGTTTCCTTTACGGCGGCTCTACCGGGGGCTGGGAGGCTTTCGGCGTGCAGGTCATGTATCCGGACGAGTTTAACGGGACGTTTGCCGCCTGCCCCGATTCCCTCGACTTCCGGCACTACTCAGCCGTCAATATCTATGAGGACGACAACGCGTATCGCATGCAAGGCGACTTCACCTCCGTCGAGCGGCCGGCTTACCGCGATTATCTCGGCAACATCACGGTCACGATGGAAGATGAAAACCACATGGAACTGGTCATCGGCGACAAGAGCCGTTCCGGCGGGCAATGGGATATCTGGGAGGCGGTGTATTCGCCGATGGGCGAAGACGGCTACCCGATGCGCATCTGGGACAAAGTGAGCGGCAAGATCAATCGCGACGTCGCCAATTACTGGAAAGAAAACTATGACATGCGGTATATCCTCGAGCGCGACTGGGCAACGCTGGGGCCCAAACTCGAGGGCAAGCTACACGTTTACGTCGGCGACATGGACAACTTTCACCTGAACAACGCCGTTTACCTGCTGGAAGAGTTTCTCGAGGGCACGCAGAACCCGTATTACGCCGGACAGGTCGACTACGGTGACCGTTTCGAGCATTGCTGGAACGGCGATCACGAGAACCCCAATTACCTGTCGCGCCTGCGTTACAACACGATGTATGTGCCGAAGATTCTCGAGCGCATTGCCGCGACTGCGCCCGAGGGTGCCGACGTGACCAGCTGGCGCTATTAGGAAAATACGCCATGCACATGCTCGTCTTGCTGTTGGTCGTCGCCCAGGGAGTTAGCGCCAGCAATATCCTGATCGGCATGGAGGGGCCCGCGCAGTCCTTTTCGACCGATGAAGAGAATCTCGGCATGCGTCTCGTCATCAAACATGTCAATGCGCGAGGTGGCATCCACGGCCGGAAAATAAAGGTCGCGGCCTATCCCCGCAGCCGCGAAAACATCGTCGAGCAGGCACTTGAAAATGTACACCGCCTCAATGAAGAGGACCTGGTCTTCCTGCTGTTCAATTTCGGTGGCCCGGCGGCGGTGCCGATCGGCGAGTACGCGATGCACAATAATCTCCCCTACCTGTTTCCGCATACTGCATTACTGACGGTCGATGGCGATCGCCATGTGTTTACATCATTTCCGCGCTACGCCGGTGAGTCTCGCATCATGCTGCGCTACCTCGCCGGGACGGTTGGTGCGAAACGCATTGCCGTTATTCACGCGGACAACATTTATGGTGACTACTTTGCCGGACGTGCGCGTGAGCTTGCCGGAGAAACCGGCTACACGTTTGTTGGCAACCGGGTCCTTGAGCGGTATCCGGAGGATGCCCTGGCCGAAATGCATGCGCTACGCGCAACAAAGCCCGACGTTCTTATCATGGCCCTGTATCCGGCGGGTGCCAAAAAAGTGGTGCAGGCGAAAGCCGCAATGGATTGGGACATCCGCCTGGTTTCCTCGGGACCACTGACCGATGAGCAATACCTGAGTGTTGATGGCGGTGCGGCTGAAGGTACGCTCGGCTTCTGTCACTATCCCGACCCGAATGAGAGCGACGCGCCCGGCATCGTCGAATACCGCAAACTGATGGCCAGGTATTTTCCGGATCAGGCACTTAATCGCTATTCCCTGTACGGCTACGTGTTCGGCAAACTGGTCGTGGAAGGATTGGAGCGCGCTGGCGCTGACCTGACGCGCGAGCGTTTTCTCGATGCAATGGATTCGATTCGCGACTGGGACAGTGGTGGTATCCTGCCACCCGTCAGCTTTTCTGCCACAGACCACCATGCGCAGGACGCGGGCTTCATCTGTGAATTGCAGGACGGCCGCTTCAAGGCATTAAGCGACTGGCTGGTGCCGTAATCGGCAGCTTGTTGAAAAACTCCGGTTTTTGACAAACTGCCAGGGGTGAGTCGCTATACTTGCCTTGAGTGACTCTAAATTCTTCGGGAGGGCATGATGAAGAAAAATTCCTTGGCTGTAATCGCGGCGGCAATCCTGCCGTTTGCGTCATTGGCGCAGGACCAGAACAACTACCTGTGCTCCCAGGGCGATCTGCAGCGGCGCGTCGAGATCGTGTACGAAACGGGTGTGACCGTGCCTTGTGAAGTGCACTACTACAAAGACACCGAGGCGCCCGGCGAACGGCAGGTGCTCTGGCGGGCCCTGAGCCAGGAAGGTTATTGCGAAGAGAAGACGCGGGAGTTTGTCACGCAACTCGCATCGTGGGGCTGGAATTGCACTCAGGGCACCGGCGCCGCTTCTGATGAGGCTCTCGAATCTGACGAGACTGACGAGCCTGATGAGCCTGATGACACGGAAGCGCTGGATCCGGTCGAGGAACCCGAGGCGACTGAAGAAACGTAGTTTTCTGTACCGCTATCGCACCAATGCGTTTCGCTCGCTGGGGCGAGCTCCTACGGAAATTTCGTTTATCCGGAAAATTGTCGCAACGATTCGCAGGAGCCCTTCCTAAGCGGGCGATCGATGCCCACGGATATTTCGTTTATCCGGATGCCGGAAAATTGTAGCAACGTTTCGTAGGAGCCCGCCCCAACGGGCGATCGATGCCCACGGATATTACGCCCGATGCCGGAAAATTGTAGCAACGATTCGTAGGAGCCCGCCCCAGCGGGCGATCGATACCCGCGGATATTTCGTTTATCGAGAATTGTCGTAACGACTCGTAGGAGCTCGCCCCAGCGAGCGATTCGGGTTAACCATGCGCACCAGGTATCAATCGCCCGGTGGGCCGGGCTCCTACGGCCGGCCGAGGTTGCTGCGAGAAACGTAGGAACTCGCTCCCAATCCGCCGACACGGATACACGTTACCCCGACGAATGGTGCGGATTGATCTTCAGTGCGATTGTTCGGAGATCTGATATCGCCCGGTGGGCCGGGCTCCTACGGCCGGGCGATGCTCTTGCGGAGAATTACGCGCTCGGTCGCAGTTCGCTGTTGCCATCCCGAACGAACAAGCGTCTTACCTTGATCGCTCGCGTGAGTTTTCCGCGGCGTACGAAGCACTGGTAGAACATATCTTTTAGCACTTCAAGCAGGATGCCTGCCTGCGCGTGGTTCAGTATTGGCACTTCTGATTCTTCGCCGGTCTCGAACAAAACTTTCTTGATGGGCTGGAAACTGTTGTCGTCAATTTCGGCGAGATCCTGCGCGGCCATGACATGATCGAACGCACGCATTTTGCCGCGCTCGCCTATAGCCGCGAATGAACTGTTCGCCGCACGACGGCACATCGATGCGAATGCGTTGAAATTATTGTGCGAGTAGCAGGACAACGCCTCCCTGAACAATATTTCAGTGCGCTTGGGCAGATAGGAAAATGCGAAGCGCTCTTTCGGCCGTTCGAGTTCAATGAAATTCCGGTAAAGCTCGACGGCGTCCCCGGAATACTGCTTGGTCGCAAATCGCAGGAAAACAGGTGCCTGGCAGGCGTCGCATTGATAGACGAGCCCGACATGTTTCGGCTGATCTTTGCAGAGCTGGTCGAAATCCGGGACTGACTGAGGCGTCATGTGCGAATAGATGCCGCAATACGGGCACTCCAGCCCAAATTGTTCTTCGGACTGCCGCTGCAAACCCTTGTCTCGCTCAATAAGTATCCCCATCGCCGTTCTTATTCTAACCCTGCCTCTTATTTATTTGCTTTTCCGGACAGTAAGTTAGCAGTATATCCTCAGTTCGCGTTTAAGCCTGCCTCCGTTCAACATAATAACGTATTGATGCGGCAGCTCGCGAGACATTCGGGTTAATGCCCGTGGTCCCAGCTTCCTATGGCTGCCTTTGCGCGGTCATTGACGGGCCGCGCGAGCAGCGCGTCACGGCTCAGCGATACCTCGTATCGCGCGCCGTCTGCCATCGGTACAAAGGTTGCCGTACCGTAGTACGCATCGACACCCGGCGCCAGCAGCGGAAAGCGCCGGGCAGTGCTCCAGAGATCGACGGCAAATGGCGGCGCCAGGGAGTGGACAGTACGCGCCTCCGACACCTCGCGATCAATATCTGAATATCGTCCGCTCAGACGGTCCAACTGGAATATCGGGTCCAGACCAAGGATCGTGGCAGGCGGCGTCCAGGTGATGATCTTCGCGTCCATTTGCCATTCGTCGCCACGCAGAATGAAAAAGCGGTCAGCTTCCCCGGCAATCATGAGCCGTGCCTGGAATTCCAGCGGCGAGATGCGCCTGAACTCGATACGCGATACCACGCGCTCTTCGACCAGCCGTGCGTAGCTTAGAAAACTGAAGAGCAACACGACGGCAGCGCCGCAGAGGGCGGCCGACACGCAACAGCTAATGCAGGCGCCACCGGCCCGCATGATGCGTCCACGCCGCACGCAGTGGATCATCCTGACCAAAAAGAACAGGGCCAGGAGTCCGAAAACGATGCTGACAGATATTAACAGGGTCATCAGGCGTCCAGTCTTTTGTACTTTATCCGGTGTGGGCGATCAGCCTCGGCGCCCAGGCGGCGTTTGCGGTCCGCCTCATAATCGGTGTAGTTGCCGGTGAACCATACCACCCGGCTTTCGCCCTCGAACGCCAGGATGTGCGTCGCAATGCGATCGAGGAACCATCGGTCATGCGAAATCACCACGACCGAACCCGGAAACTCGAGCAACGCCTGTTCCAGTGCTCTCAATGTTTCGACGTCGAGATCATTGGTTGGTTCGTCAAGCAGGAGCAGATTACCGCCGTCCTTCAACATCTTTGCAAGGTGTACGCGATTTCGCTCACCGCCGGACAGAACCCCGATTTTCCTCTGTTGCTCAGCGCCGCGAAAATTGAAGCGGCCGACATACTGGCGCGACGGCGTTTCGTATTTGCCGACCTTGATCAAGTCAAGTCCGCCCGAAATTTCTTCCCAGATGGTCTTGTTGTCATCGAGATTTTCTCGCGACTGGTCCACGCTGGCGATGCGGACACTTTCGCCCAGGCGGATGGTTCCCGAATCCGGCTGCTCGCTGCCGGTGATCATGCGAAACAGTGTGGTCTTGCCGGCGCCGTTCGGGCCGATGATGCCGACGATGCCGCCAGCGGGCAATGAGAAATTCAGCGAGTCCATCAACAACTTGTCACCGAATCCTTTCCTGACGTCAGTTGCCTCTACCACGACATCACCGAGCCGGGGCCCGGGCGGGATGTAAATCTCGTTGGTCTCGTTTCGTTTTTGGTAGGCCGAAGAGGAGATCTCTGCGAACTGCTTCAGGCGTGCCTTGGATTTCGCATGCCGGCCCTGCGGATTGGTGCGAACCCATTCGAGTTCGGCCTGCATTGCTTTGCGGCGTGCTTTTTCCGTTGCCTCTTCCTGCTGCAGGCGTTGTTCTTTTTGTTCGAGCCACGAAGAATAGTTACCTTCCCACGGAATGCCGTGGCCCCGGTCCAGTTCGAGAATCCATCCGGCAACGTTGTCCAGGAAATAGCGATCGTGAGTGACGGCGATGACAGTACTGGGATATTCATCCAGGAAGCGTTCGAGCCAGGCAACGGATTCCGCGTCCAGGTGATTGGTCGGCTCGTCGAGCAGCAACATGTCGGGCTCGGACAGCAACAAACGGCACAGGGCGATGCGCCGTTTTTCGCCACCTGAAAGCGTGGTGACATCCGCGTCCCAGGGCGGCAGGCGAAGTGCGTCGGCCGCAATATCCAGTTTTCGATCCAGTTCCCAGCCGCCGGCGGCATCGATCGCGTCCTGAAGATTGCCCTGTTCCTCGAGCAACGTGTTCATCTGCCCGTCGTCCATCGGTTCGGCAAACTGCATGCTGATATCGTTGAACCGATCCAGCAATGCCTTGATTTCAGCGACGCCTTCTTCGACGTTACCCCTGACATCTTTTTCCGGATCGAGCTCCGGTTCTTGTGGCAGATAGCCGATGTTAATACCCGGCTGCGGTCTGGCTTCGCCGTCGAAATCGTTGTCGATGCCGGCCATGATTCGCAGCAATGTGGACTTGCCGGATCCATTCAGTCCGAGCACGCCGATCTTGGCGCCGGGAAAAAAGCTCAGGGAGATGTCTTTGATGATCAATCGTTTCGGTGGCACCATCTTGGCGACTCGATTCATCGTATATATGTACTGCGCCATTCTGTCTCAAGACTCTCAAAAAAGAAGGCGGCATTATCAGGTATGCTGCGCCAATAGCAAAGTGCACTGGCCCTGGGCAGCGGCAGCATGCAGGAAAAACCGGTTTACGTTTACAAAGGTGACGCACTCGCCAATTATGGATTCGGCGACGATCACCCCTTCGGACCCGATCGGCATGAGGCTTTTCAGCTGGAGCTGGCCGACGCCAGGCTTGGCTCCGCCATCGAATATGCCGGCACGCGACGAGCGAGTGTGGATGAACTATCCCTGTTTCATTCAGCCGACTACATCGATTTCATTGCGAAGAAGTCGGCAGAGGGCACGGGCTTCCTGGACGGTGGCGATACGCCGGCGTATTCGGGAATCTTCGATACCGCATCCGATGTTGTTGGCACGACCCTTGCTGCCGTCGACGCGGTGATGAGCGGCGCGGCCACGCGCTCGTTCACGCCAATTGCCGGACTGCACCACGCGGGCCGGGAGCACGCGGCCGGATTTTGCGTCTTCAATGATTGCGGTATCGCGCTCGAGTACCTCCGGCAGAAGCATGGACTCAGGCGAATCGCGTACGTCGATATTGATGCACACCACGGTGACGGTGTGTTCTACGGTTTCGAAGACGATCCCGACATTATTTTTGCCGACCTGCATGAAGACGGCCGTTACCTTTATCCCGGAACCGGCGCTGCCACGGAAACCGGCAAAGGCGCGGCAGCAGGAACAAAACTCAATATTCCAATGCCACCCGGCGCCAAAAGGTCGCAAATCTTAGTTAGCATGAGATCACGGTTGGGTAAGTTGTACAAGAAACCCTCGGCAAGCACCACGTCGTAGGTCCTCTGTGCCCGGAAGCCTTCTATATCGGTCTGAATCAGTGATGATATCCGAGGGTTAAGGTCGAAGTGGTTGAAGAGGGTTTCCAGGCGTGGCAAGACCTGATCGTTAGGCTCTACCAGGGTCAGGTTCGCGCCAATTGACGCAAGGACCAGGGCGTTTTCTCCGGAGTTGCAACCGAATTCAAGAACATCACGGCCACGAAGCAGCGACAGCGGTATACTCAAATGCATCTCATAGAGATCACGCCGTTTGGCTAGGTGAGACTCCCAGACAGCCGGTGACTCTACGTTTATAGGTGCGGGGTTGAAATTGTTTAGCTGGTAATATGAAAGTTGGGTTGCCGCCGGCATCTTCTCTCCTCGGTACGGTTAAACCTTTGTCTGGTAATCCTTTGTCCGGGCGCGCTCTGTTAACAACAGCCATTTAACATGGAAGCTAATTCGCAGAGTAATGGCCAAAAGTCCTGAATTAATTAAAACTATACTGCCAGATATTTTATCACGAATTAAAACACAAAATACGGAATTCTACAACGATTATCTTTACTATCTTGAGGAATTATGCAGGACAAATTCTGATTGGATTAAAAATGAAATTTCTAATTTGAATGAGATTGTTAATAATAATAAAGATGACGTTGAAGTAAAAAATGCTAAAAATATTCTAGAGTTATACGATAGAAAAACGGAACAAATTCCTCAGTATCAATTTCCAATATCCAAGAATAAGACTAAATTTTCAAAACTAAAAACTTACAAAATCAACTAGCTAGAAAGGTTTCGCCTCATGCTCATTCTAGATTCCACCTATAGGAATTAAGAATTTTCAGGATTACCCAGAAAATCTTAGTTAGGATTAATTTAATAGCCACTCAATATGAGAAAAACAATTGAAATTTAACAAAATTTTCAT
>JADFGH010000042.1 GCA_022567775.1 Pseudomonadota bacterium
ACCGGACCGGCGTGATGGCCGAAGGATGGCGGCAGCTTGGCGCAACAGTGGAGGTAACCGACGATGGAGCGGTGGTGCACGGCGCGACCCTGGCAGGTGGCAGGATCAACAGTCATGGCGACCACCGGATCGCGATGGCGTTCGCTGTTGCCGGCGCGGTCGCCAAATGGCCGGTCCGGATTGACGATACCCATGCGGTGTCCACTTCGTTTCCCGGATTTGTTAACTGCCTCAGGGGTCTCGGGATCAACATTGCCAGTTACGACGAAGCGTCCGCATCGTGAGTGAGTTTCCGGTAATTGCGATTGACGGTCCCAGCGGGTCAGGCAAGGGAACGATCGCGAGGCGCGTCGCCAGGGCGCTGGGTTGGCACCTGCTGGATAGCGGGGCGCTTTACCGGCTGGTCGGGTTGGCGGCCGCCCGAAAGGGCCAGACGGACGCCTCTGAAGAAGCGCTGGCCGCAATTGCGTCGGACCTGGAGGTCAGATTCGACGCGGATGACGCAGGCGAAGAGCGGGTCTGGCTCGGCGACTCTGATGTCAGTGCCGAGCTGCGAACGGAAGAATGCGGTCGTCTTGCGTCGCAAGTGGCGGTGCTCCCAAAGGTTCGGAATGCGCTCATGGGGCTGCAAAAGAGCTTCAGAACAGCGCCGGGATTGGTCGCGGATGGCAGGGACATGGGAACGACTGTTTTCCCCGATGCAATGCTAAAAGTCTTCCTGACCGCCAGTGCCGGGGAGAGGGCGAAAAGGCGTCATAAGCAGTTGAATGACAAGGGTATTGATGTTAGCCTTCCGGCCCTTTCGCGGGACATTGAGGATCGTGACCGGCGGGATTCCGAACGTTCGGTTGCCCCGTTACGACCTGCTGAGGACGCCCGGTTACTGGATTCCAGCAACCTGACGATCGACGAGGTGACGCAAACCGTACTGGATTGGGCGCACGAACTCATTGACGCGAAATGAATGTTTATTTGAATCGGACAGGAACGTCTGGTTTTTTTTAGCAACCGTCTTTTACAGGATGTAGAAAGGCGCATGGGTAGAGAATCAACACAGGTTCTCTTGGTTTAAATCTAATGTCTGAAAGTTTTGCTGAGTTATTTGAAGAGAGTTTTGCCAGTCAACAAATAAAACCGGGTGCCATTATCAAAGGCACAGTTGTCGCGGTAAATGAAGATGTAGTCCTTATCAGTGCAGGCCTCAAATCCGAGGCCGTCATTCCAATCGAGCAGTTCCAGAACGAGAAAGGCGAGGCTGATATTTCGGTCGGAGACGTATTCGACGTTGCACTCGATGCCGTTGAAGATGGATTCGGCGAGACCAAACTGTCTCGTGAAAAAGCCGTTCGCGCACGTACCTGGACTGAACTCGAGAAAGCGTTTGAAAAGAGCGAAGTGGTTACGGGCGTAATCAATGGTCGGGTCAAGGGTGGATTCACCGTTGAAATCGATAACGTTCGTGCATTTCTTCCCGGTTCACTGGTCGATGTACGTCCGGTGCGTGATCCGGCCTACCTCGAAGGCAAGAGCCTGGAATTCAAGGTAATCAAGCTCGACCAGCGTCGCAATAACGTCGTCGTATCAAGACGTGCGGTGGTTGAGCAGGAATACAGCGCAGAGCGTGAGCAGCTGCTGGCAAGCCTGCAGGAAGGCAACACCGTTAAAGGTATCGTCAAGAACCTCACCGATTACGGTGCATTTGTCGACCTGGGCGGAATCGATGGCTTGCTGCACATTACCGACATGGCCTGGAAGCGGGTCAAACATCCCTCCGAGGTTGTGAACGTCGGTGATGAAATTGACGTCAAGATTCTGAAATTCGATCGTGAGCGCCAGCGAGTATCGCTGGGTATCAAACAGCTTGGTGATGATCCCTGGCATGATCTGGCGCGACGTTATCCGCCACAGACCAGATTGTTCGGCAAGATCACCAACATTGCTGACTACGGCTGCTTCGTTGAAATCGAAGAGGGCGTTGAAGGCCTTGTCCACGTTTCCGAAATGGACTGGACCAACAAGAACGTCAATCCCTCGAAGATCGTGCAGATTGGCGAAGAAGTTGAAGTCCTGGTCATCGAGATCGATGAAGAGCGCCGTCGAATTTCGCTGGGCATCAAGCAGTGCAAGACGAACCCATGGGCAGAATTCTCCGCGACCGTTAATCGTGGCGACAAAGTTTCTGGCCAGATCAAGTCCATTACTGATTTCGGAATCTTCATTGGGCTTGACGGCGGCATCGACGGTCTTGTTCACCTGTCGGATATTTCCTGGGACCTGCCTGGTGAGGAAGCCGTTCGTAATTACAAGAAGGGACAGGAGATCGAGGCGAGCGTGCTGGCAATTGATTCCGACCGCGAGAGAATCTCGCTCGGGATTAAACAGCTGGACAAAGATCCGTTCTCAGCCTGGCTGGCGGAGCATCCAAAGAATTCGCTGGTCAGGGGTACCGTTACCGAGGTGGATGCGCGCGGCGCGACCATCGATTTGGGTGATGGTGTCATCGGCAATTTGCGGTCTTCTGAACTGGCGCGCGGACGGGTTGAAGATGCGCGCACAATGATCAAGGTGGGCGAGGAGATTGAAGCCAAGTTCACCAACGTCGATCGCAAGAACCGTACCGTCGCCCTGTCGATCAAGGCGAAGGAAGTACACGAGGAAGCCGAGGCACTGAGCAGCTACAAGTCTGATTCTGCGGCCAGCTCGACAGGCACCACGCTGGGTGAGCTCCTCAGGGAAAAGCTGTCCGGAGGAGCGAAGTAAAAAAAACTGGCCCGGGCCTCGCGGTCCGGGCTATAATTCCTTTATAATCGGTAGCTTAGCCGGTACAGCATCAAAAACAATAAGCGAAGCAGCTAATGACAAAATCAGAACTCATTGAAATGATCGCCAGAAAGCAGAAACATTTGCCGGCGAAAGACGTTGAGCTTGCAGTGAAGCACTTATTGGATTTGATGAGCGATTCGCTCGCGGGTGGCGAACGCATTGAGATTCGCGGCTTTGGCAGCTTCTCGCTGCATTTCAGGCCACCCCGTATCGGCCGTAACCCGAAAACCGGCGAAGCTGTCGCCCTGTCCGGCAAGTATGTGCCGCATTTCAAGCCGGGCAAGGACCTTCGAGAAAGGGTCAATTCCAGCCGCGAATTCCCAATCAAAAGCTAGTCTTAAGTTCGCACCCGACAGTCCGCCGCCGTAGATACCTGCAGCGCCTTACCATATACCTCTGAAACGCATACACTGTGCGTGTCTTGGACGCTCTGACCGGTATGGAGTAGGTGCATGCTGAAGCGAATTGGCATCGGAATCCTTATTCTTCTTATCTTCCTGCTGATGCTGTGGTTTACCAACAGTAATCCTGGCGACGTCGCGCTGGATCTTGCGTTTGGCACCGTGCAGCCATCCATTTCGCTGGCGTTTTCAGTGACCTTCGTCATTGGCTGGGCATTCGGTTTGCTATGCACGAGCATGTTCATATTCCGCCTTGTTAACGAGCGGCGCCGCCTGCGCCGCGCGCTGCGCAATTCACAATCCGAGGTCTCGAGCCTCAGAAACCTGCCGCTGGCGGATGCCGACTGAGTCAACATTTTTCCTTGCCGGATTATTCCTGCTGCTCGCAGCGGCAGGTTGGGCACTTGGTCGGTTCGGCGAAAGGGACGAGAGAGAGGGTGCGCCGCCGCCGCTGAACATCGACTACCTCAAGGGGCTGAACTTTCTGCTCAACGAGCAGACGGACCAGGCGCTGGAGCATTTTCTGAAAATGGTGCGGGTCGATGACAAGACCATCGAGACCCACTTTGCCCTGGGCAGTTTGTTTCGCCGCCGCGGTGAAATTGATCGCGCCATTCGAATACACCAGAACATCATTGCGCGTCCGGATCTCGCAGCCGAACAAAGAGACCAGGCGCTATTCTCGCTCGCGAAGGACTATCTGCGGGCGGGTCTGCTGGATCGCGCCGAGAACCTGTTTGTTCGCCTGTCCCAGGGTTCACGCTACCAGGTCGAGGCCTACGAGCAGTTATGCCGCATTTACGAACAGGAGCACGAATGGCAGAAGGCCATCGATGCAGGGCAGAAACTCGAGGTCCTGAGCGGCAAGTCACTCGAATTGCAGATCGCTCATTATTATTGCGAGCTCGCCGAACAGGCTGTCGCGAAGAAGGATTACACAGCGGCTCGCGCGTACGTTAAAAAGGCGCAAAGCGGTCGACCGCGTACCCTCCGGGGCGCGCTCACGCGGGCAGAAATCGCCAGAGACACCAATGACACGAAAACTGCACTTCGCCTTTATCATCGCATCATCGACGAAAGCACCTACCTGATCACTGAAGCCCTGCCGCAACTGGTCGACATTTATAACAGCGAGGGTTCAATCGACCAGCTCGAACGCAGCCTCGAATCCCTGTTTGCGAAACACCCCGAAATCAAGGCCGACGTCGCCTACACAGCGATCGTCAGCAATATCGGCGGTGTTCAGGTGATCGACAACTGTGTCGAGGAGTACATGCTGAACGAACCCACACTGATGGACTTCATCGACTTGCAGACGATCGAGGAGGGCAATGGCGAGCAGCGGGCGACAGCCTTGCGAAAAGTCCGTACCGCACTGAGCAAACTGGCGTCGACCACACCAAGATATCAATGCACGGAATGTGGTTTTTCCAGCCAGCGTTTGCTGTGGCAATGCCCCAGTTGCAAAGACTGGGAAACGCAGCGGCCGTTCACGAGCGTGCGCTTCGATTCGGTGTTGCAGCGCAGCTCACCGACAACCTGAATCGCGATCCATTTCACCCCGAATTCCGCACATTTGAGAGCGGCTTCCCTGGCCGTCACGTTCTAAGCTCCGCAATGAACCTGTCGCACTCGCATGCGATACACGGACAATCATCAACATTAAGGAGTGATAGATGAAAATTCTCAGGAAAAGTTTGCTTCTCTTCCTGCTCGCCGTAGCGTCGCCTTTGGCTGCCTTTGCGGGTCCGGTGAATATCAACACGGCGGACGCCGCAACAATTTCTGCCGAGTTGCAGGGTGTCGGTATGTCGAAGGCGCAGGCGATCGTCGACTACCGTAAGAACCACGGCCCCTTCAAATCGCAGGAAGATCTCACTTTGGTCAAGGGTATTGGCGTTAGAACCGTTGAGATTAATCGCGCCAACATCCTGCTCAAATCAGGTGATCAGAAAAGCAAATAGCAGCTCGAGCCTCGAGCGGAGCCTGTGCCGGCGTTATGCCGGTACAGGCTTCTCTACTCCGGAATCGTATTGAGCTGGTACATCGCGAGCAGAACGGGTGGCGGGCGAATGCCAATGCGTCCGATCCATTTGTTGAATATCTGAATATGCTGACCGCTACGGTAAATCTGCGTTATAGCCCTGTTCGCAACCAGGCGAAAATCGGCGTCATTGCGTCGCACCACGAAGCCGTACGGTTCATACGAAAATGTTTCATCGAGCAATGAATACTTTTTTGGATAAGCTGCCTCAATAATCTGACCTATCAACACGATCTGATCAGATGCAAACGCGTCAATGTCGCCGCGATTCAATCGATTCATGGCTTCCTCGCGATTGCCGACAATTACTACGGTTGCGTCGATCAAATTCTCCTCCAGGTTTTCCCGGAGTAGTTCGACTGTGGTCGTGCCTTTGACGGCGCCAACCTTCTTGCCGGAGAGGTCGGACATTCCCTGGATGCCGGTCGCGGCCAGCGACAGGATACTCGCACCGGTAACAAATGTCGGAATGGTGAAATCAACCTGTTCCTGGCGTGACAGGGTGATTGTCGTTGAACCGCACTCGATATCGATTTCGCCGCTGATGACCGCGGAAATACGTTTATCCGATGAAACGCTGACGAACTTCGTTTCGATATCATTTTCGCCGAGGTGACTCTTGATGGCAGCTGCGATACGCCGGCACAGGTCAACCGAATATCCCGACGGTTCACCGTCAGCGTTTTCATAGGACAAAGGGCTTGCATCGGTGCGGTAGCCGATCACGAATACACCGGTTCTGGCGATTTTTTCGAGCGTTCCCTCGGAATCCTGGGCAATTAAATCTGTGCCAGCAAACATCAGGATGACAGCCGTTAGTACTGCCATGCAGGAGCGCTGATTCATTATTATTCTCCTCATTTTTCAAGGTAGAGATTATCAATAAGTAGACGCAAGCACTAGGAGAGAATACTGCGCGAAACCGGTGATTGCCTTCACACCGGTAGATGTTACCGTAGTCATGTGAAACGAATTATCCAGATAGTCGTACTCATCGTCGCGGGAGAAATGATATTCAGCCTGCCGTTTCATACGTCGCGGTATTTTCGTCCGACGTTTCTGGATGTCTTCGGATTTTCCAATACTGAACTCGGCGACATGTTTGCGGTGTATGGCATCACCGCAATGCTTGCCTATTTTCCCGGAGGCGTGATTGCAGATCGCTACTCTGCTCGAAAATTGCTGACGCTTTCGATGGTATTGACGGCGGTTGGTGGTTTTTACATGGCAACCATCCCTACGGGAATGTCGATGGCGCTGCTCTATGGATACTGGGGAGTCACTACCATTCTTTTGTTCTGGGCCGCAGTGCTCAAGGCCACGCGCGAGTGGGGCGGTGATTTGTCCCAAGGCAGGGCATTCGGTGTCTTCGAGGGCGGGCGTGGACTCGTTGCTGCTGCTTTCGCAGTTTTTGCAGTTGCTGTTTTCGCGAGCTTGTTGCCGGCTGACGTCGAATCTGCAACGGGCGAAGAGCAAAGAGCAGCGTTTCGCAATGTCATTCTCCTGTATTCGTTTGGCACGGCGGCAGTCGGATTGATGACCTGGTTTCTTGTTCCCGATACCGAAACGGGTCCGTCGTCAACTTCGCTTGCTGGTTCAATGAATGGTGCTTTTGAAGCGCTCCGTCGTCCGATCGTATGGGCCATGGCCGGAATTATTATTTGCGCGTATTGCGGTTACAAAGGGCTCGACAATCTGTCCCTTTACGCCGTGCAGGTGTTGGGTATGAACGAGGTGGAAGGGGCTCGCTTTTTCGCGTATGCCTCTTACCTTCGCCCGGTTGCGGCTGTCGTTGCCGGAATTCTGGCGGACCGATTCGTTGCAAGCAAAACAATCGGTGTGACATTTGTGGTGCTCACCGTCTCTTTCGGAATGCTTTCAATTGCCGCGCCGACATTGGGCTGGGTGACAATCATTTATTTTAATATCCTTGTCAGCGTGTTTGCGGTGTTCGCGCTCCGTGGTGTCTATTTCGCATTGCTCCAGGAAACGCGAACACCGCCGCTACTCACCGGGACCACGGTCGGCATCATGTCGTTCGTCGGCTACACGCCGGAGATATTTTTCGCGCCGATAGCCGGCCGGATTCTCGATGCAGCGCCCGGCATCGCCGGCCACCAGAATTATTTCCTGTTCCTTGCAGCAATCTCGTCGATCGGGCTCGCGGTTGTCTTTTACCTGGTTCACACCATAAAGCGTTCAACACTTGTTGCAGATATTGCGCAGACCTGATTCCAGTCCCAAGCCGTGACTCGCTGCAGTCGGGCAAATGCTATGGTTGTCAGCAAAAGAGATAGAGCGGCAGGCAATTTGACGCACCCCATTTCGGCAGAGGCAGCTCATGACTAAGGCGATTTGGTACTCGATTATCGGTCTGGCGGTATTAGTCGTATCAAGCTGCTCATCGCCTGAGCAATATGAACTGGTCGTGAAGGGTGGCCGCGTGATGGACCCGGAATCGGGTCTGGATGCGGTTCGGAATATAGGAATTCGCGACGGGCGAATTGAAGCGATTAGCAACGATTGGATGAACGGAGACCAGGAAATTGACGCAACCGGCCTCATCGTGTCGCCCGGGTTTATCGATTTGCATGCGCATGGTCAGCTTGATGAAGCATATCGATTGATGGTTCAGGACGGTGTCACCAGCGGTTTCGAGCTCGAGGTGGGGACTGCTGACGTAGCGGCCTGGTATGACGAGCGCACGGGCGGGCAAGCCATCAACTATGGTGTCGCCATCGGCCACATTCCGGTACGTATGCAGGTCATGGGCGACACAGGGCGGTTCCTGCCGAGTGGACCTGGCGGCAGCAAGAAGGCGACTTTAGATCAGATTTTCATGATGAAAAGCCTGCTCGAAGAAGGCCTGCGGCAAGGGGCGGTTGCGGTCGGCTTCGGGCTTGCTTATACGCCGGCCGCGTCCACCGGTGAATTTGAATCCATGCTGCGTATTGTTGCTGATCACGGGACAACGGCCCACATCCACGTGAGAGGCGGGCGGAAAGGCGTGGACGAGGCCATCGATGGTGCTGCAGTAACTGGCGCTTCGCTGCATGTCGTCCATGCCAATTCCAGCGGCGGCGCATTTACCTCGGAATTTCTGCAAAAGATCGAGATGGCCCGGACTCTGGGCCTGGACGTAACAACTGAGGCCTATCCTTACGAAGCGGGCATGACAGTAATAGAATCCGCGCTTTTTGATGATTGGGAGAGCTGGGATGATGATCGCTTTCAAATACACCAATGGGCGGAAACCGGAGAGCGCCTCACTCGCCGGAGTTTTGCGCGATTCCGCAAGCAAGGCGGGGGCGTGATTATTCACAGCCGGACAGAAGAGATGACGCGGACTGCGATCGCAAGTCCACTGACGATGATTGCCAGCGACGGACTGATAAATGATGGACGTGGCCATCCCCGTACATCCGGCACGTATGCAAAAGTGCTTGGCAAGTACGTTCGGGAGGAGGGTGTGCTAACGCTCATGGAGGCGCTGCGAAAAATGACGATCGAGCCGGCGCGACGGTTGGAATCTTACGTAGCAGTCATGAAATCGAAAGGCCGGCTGGAGGCAGGCGCGGATGCCGATATCACAATATTCGATGCAACAACGGTGATTGATCGTTCGACCTATGTCGATCCAACTATTCCATCCCATGGGATTGAATTCGTACTAGTAAACGGCGTGTTGGTCGTCGATGCTGCAGAGCTGGTATCTGACGCAAACCCCGGACGTGCAATAAAAGCACTCTGATACGAAACCAGACATTTCTCAACTGACAACAAAGATGCAGGAAATAAAGAAACCAGGTCTTTTTACCATGCTCGGCCCCGGACTGCTGGTGGCGGCGACCGGTGTCGGTGCCGGTGATCTCGCCACGGCGAGTTTTGCCGGCAGCTTTCTCGGCATTGGCATTCTATGGGCGGCGGTGCTAGGGGCGTTTCTCAAGTACGTGGTCAACGAAGGACTGGCCCGCTGGCAGTTGGCAACGGGTGCCACGCTGATCGAGGGTGCGGTGGATAAATTCGGCCGGGTATTCGGCTGGCTGTTTCTTCCCTACCTCTTGCTCTGGTCATTCTTTGTCGCATCGGCCCTGATGAGTGCCTGTGGCGTGACTCTGCACGCAATGATTCCTTTGTTCGATGACGCTAGCGATGGCAAAGTCGTGTTCGGAATTCTCGCCAGCGTGGTCGGGATGACGCTGGTCCATTTGGGCGGGTTTTCACTGTTCGAAAAAGTGATGCGTGTTTGCATCGGCATAATGTTCGTTACTGTTGTGGTGACGGCGGCGTTGCTCTGGCCGGGAACGGGCGAGGTCGCACAGGGTCTCCTGGTACCGACAATACCGAATCTTGAGGGCAACGGTCTTACCTGGACCGTTGCCCTGATCGGCGGCGTCGGCGGTACCGTAACAATCTTGTGCTACGGCTACTGGATTCGTGAAGAGGGCCGATCAGGCGGCGAGTATCTTCGCACCTGCCGCATCGATCTTGGCGTCGCTTACGCCATGACCGCAGTTTTCGGCGTTGCGATGGTTATCATCGGCAGCAACATCGAGATAGTAGGCGGGGGTGCGACGCTGATCGTCAGCCTGGCGGAACAACTGGAAGGGCCACTTGGGCCGTTCGGTAAATGGATGTTCCTGATCGGCGCAGGCGGCGCCGTGTTCAGCAGTCTTCTGGGCGTGTGGCAGGCCGTACCGTACATTTTCGCCGATACATGGACCCTGCTTCGACGTCGAAACACGGCCCAGGAAAACCAGGGGAAAGGCCATACAGTGGATACTAAATCCCTGCCTTACCGTGGCTACCTGTTCGCGATCGGCATCGTGCCGATGTCGGGACTGGTCATGAGCTTTCAGGAAATTCAGAAGCTCTATGCCATTATTGGCGCGTCCTTCATCCCGCTCATCACGCTCGGACTGCTCCTGATGAACGGCCGCGCCGATTGGGTCGGTGAGCAATTCAGGAATCGCCGCATGACAGATAGTGTGCTGCTGGTCATATTGGGCTTTTTCGCCTGGATCGCCTGGCGAGCGTTAGTGAAGTAGCCTGACCAGGGGTCGAATGCGGAGATGTGTTCGCGCAATGCGCGGGACGTAGCAAGTAAACGATGCTACGAGATCGAGGATTGAGTTTGTGCCTGATTTTTCACTTTTCATCAGAGAGCTACGACGCCGTAACGTGTTTCGCA
>JADFGH010000358.1 GCA_022567775.1 Pseudomonadota bacterium
ACGTCATCTGGCACTTCTTCGTGCTCGCGGGAGCTGCCTGTCATTTCCTTGCCGTGGTCTGGTACGTGCTACCTGTGTAAGCTGCTGCCCAGCCGCCTGAATTGACAAGGAAAGCTGGAATGGCAGGACGCGAAACACGGTTTGAAGACACCTGCGAAATAACGGGCATCAAGAACCGTATTTCTGTGCTGGGTGAGATCCTTACCTTCAAAGAAAAGCACCTCATCATCGCGACCATTCATCGGTCCGCCAAAGTGACGCTTCGATGGAAGGAACACGCCGAACTCTATGTCGGTTCCCTGGGTGGCGTGGAATTTGAGTCGCCAGGTCCCAAATCGTATACATATCGAACACATAGATGAGGAAAAGCAGAATTCACTGAAGTAAATCCTTGCAATTAGCTGATCCTCAGTTATAGTCCGCCGCGTCCTGGTGCACTTCGGTCTGCGCCACCTGCTCCCAGCCTGCATTTCCGCGGCTTGCGGAGCCACCACCAGTTTCCAGCCTGGACCGAACCAGGTGGCAGATGCCGCTCGGTCAGGCGACCATGGAGCACAAATACAATGTTTTTCAATCAACTCGGTCTTTCGGCCGAATTGCTGCGTGCGATCGATGAAAAAGGTTACCAGGACGCAACCCCGATCCAGCAAAAGTCAATTCCCCTCATTCTGGACGGCCGCGACATACTTGCCGGCGCGCAGACCGGCACCGGCAAGACAGCCGGCTTTGCCTTACCGCTATTGCAGCGGTTGCAGTTTTCGCCACATAATCGGCGCAGCGTGCGTGCCCTGATCCTCACACCAACGCGCGAGCTGGCGGCACAGGTCGGCGAGAGCGTGCGTGATTATGGCCGGCACCTGCCATTCAGGACGGCGGTGATCTTTGGCGGCGTCAGCATCAACACACAGTTCTCGAAATTGCGAAAAGGTGCCGACGTCATTGTTGCAACACCTGGCCGTCTGCTCGACCATCTGCAGCGAAAAACCATCGACCTGTCCAAAGTCGAGATTCTGGTACTGGACGAGGCGGATCGCATGCTCGACATGGGATTCATTCGCGACATCAAGAAGATTTTCAAATTCTTGCCGAATGAGCGACAAAACCTTTTGTTCTCAGCCACCTTTTCGAACGACATCAGACGCCTCGCCGCTGATTTGTTGAACAAACCCACCGAGATTGAAGTTGCAGCACGCAACCAGCCAGCTGATCGTGTAAAGCAAGTCGTGTATCCGGTCGATAAACGTCGCAAACGTGAGCTACTGTCGCACCGCATTGGCACAGAGAACTGGCAACAGGTACTCGTATTTGCCCGCACGAAACGCGGTGCGAATCGACTTGCTGAAAACCTGTCGCGCGACGGCCTCAATGCCGAAGCGATTCACGGCAACAAATCGCAGGCTGCAAGGACACGCGCATTGAGGGACTTCAAAGCCGGCCGCGTCCGGGTACTGGTCGCCACCGATATTGCCGCACGTGGACTCGATATCGATCGGCTACCGCACGTCGTCAACTACGAATTGCCTTTCGTTCCGGAAGATTACCTGCACCGTATCGGACGTACAGCTCGCGCAGGCCAGGAGGGCGTGGCGATATCGCTGGTATGTGTCGATGAACACAATTTATTGCGTGACATCGAGCGTCTCCTCAAATGCGAAATAGATACGGAGATCATCCCCGGTTACGCACCAGATTCTCGCATCAAGGCACAGCCAGTCAAGAAAGGAGGATCGCAACGACCCAGCAGTCGCGGCGGGGCACGTCCCGGCAAGAACGCCAGGGCCAAAGCGGCGAAAAAACGCGGTGGACCCCGAAAACGTTCATCGAGCCGCCAACGACGCGCGGGATAAAAAAGGTAGGATGCGCGTTCGTTATCAAGCAATACGCCAACATAACAAGCAACTATGCCAAAAATACAAACCTGACCATCCGGCCAATATTATTTCATCGCCGTCGCCTGCTGCTTTGCGGCCCAGCTCAGGGCACAGGAAGTTGCGGAAATTCCCTTTTTCTACGCCGAACCGGGGACCGCAGCACTTGGTGGCGGCATCCGTGGCGGACAGAATCCTTACTTCCCCAACAACAGTGAAGACCTGCGCACCAAGGACCTGATCCCGCTGTACCTGTACGAGGGCAAGTACCTGTATGCGCACGGGACAGCCGGAGGCGTGCATATTTTCAGGAACGACACTTTTCAGGCCAATCTGCACATGCGTTATCGATTTCAACAACTGGATCCGGGCAGCAATGCTTTTTACGAAGGACTGGAGGAAAGAAAGCAATCGCTCGATGCGGGCCTTGAGCTTTCATTGACGCAGAAGTGGGGGAAAGGTCACCCTGACGGCAGTGCACGATACGCTCGATCGGCATCAGGGTAGCGAAGTGCAGATGTCTTACCGGTACTTCATCGATGCCGGACCGTGGAGCCTGTCACCGTATATCAGCTGGACCTGGCAGGATGAAAATCTCAGCGACTACTACTTCGGCGTGAGTGAGGCAGAGGCGCGACCCGACCGGCCGGCGTACTCGCCGGGTGATTCCCAATGGCTAGGGTTCGGCATCAATACGGCCTGGCACGTTTCTGACAAGATCGTTCTGTTTGCCAATGTCGGGTTTGTCGGAGCAGATTCAAGCATTGAGAATAGTCCCCTGGTCGAGGAGCCGAACTTCTCAGCTCTGTTTGTCGGCCGTACCTATGTT
>JADFGH010000359.1 GCA_022567775.1 Pseudomonadota bacterium
TGCGGATGACCGACCCATTGCTGGCAGGATTGGGCCTCAGCTCGAGGGCCGCCTGTTCGATCAGCGGCGATACCCTGCCGCAACGAAAACCCGATCCTGCGCCGCTGCTGCTTGCCAGTCAGCAAATGGGCGTACCGTCAGCGAAAACTGTTTATGTCGGTGACGCGGTACGCGACATCGAAGCCGGCCGAGCGGCCGGCATGTTTACGATTGCCGCATCCTGGGGCTACATCACCGATGACGATGATCCAGGAACCTGGGAGGCCGACCTGATAGCCGCTGATACCCGGGAACTCACCCATTACCTGCTAAAAGGCGTTAGTCTGGACCGATGATGACGACGATCAGTATCGACCCGCAATGGATTGAATTCGGTGGCCCGGCACTGGCCGCTGGCTTGCTGCTGGGCGGATCGATCATGTGGCTAGTGTCCAGATCCCGGCTACGGCGGCTCAGGGAATCCGCCGAGAACCTGATCGACAAAATCAAGGATCAGGGTGCCCTGCAGGCGGAACGTGATTCCGCGTTTGAGGCAGCGACCAGCAGGCTCGCGACCGCTTTCTCAGAGCTGGCCAACAAGTCGCTCAAGTCAAACAGCGAGAACTTTTTGCGCCTGGCAGAGCAGAACCTGGGCGCCCAGCACGAACGCGCAAAGCGCGAACTGGGAGACCGCGAACAAGCCGTTGAGAACCTGGTAAAGCCCATCAAGGATGCGCTGCAGCAATCGCAGGCGCAGATTGCGGCACTGGAGAAATCCCGTAGCGAGGCGTATGGCGGTATCAAGTCGCAGCTTGAAGCGATGCAGAACAGCCAGCAGTCCCTGACACGAGAGACCCGGAATCTTGTGAACGCATTACGCCGGCCGGAAGTCCGCGGCCGCTGGGGCGAAATGACACTGCGGCGACTCGTCGAACTGGCGGGCATGGTCGAACATTGTGATTTTCAGGAGCAGGTGCACACGAGTAGCGATGACAAAATTATTCGGCCTGACATGATCGTACGAATGCCTGACAATCGCGAGCTGGTGGTCGACGTCAAAACACCACTGGATGCGTACCTCGAAGCAATCGAGGCCAGCGACGATGCGCAGCGAAAACTGGGTTTGGAAAGGCATGCGCGCAATGTTCGCGAACATATCCGAAAACTTGCCGCGAAAACCTACTGGGAACAGTTTTCGAAGAGTCCGGAATTCGTCATCCTGTTTATCCCCGGGGACCAGTTCCTCAGTGCCGCACTAGGTGAGGACCCCGATCTCATCGAATACGCGTTATCCGAACAGATCATCCTGGCGACGCCGACAAGTTTCGTGGCATTGCTAAAAGCGGTTGCCTATGGCTGGCGGCAGCTCGCACTCGCGGATAACGCTGAAGAGATTCGCCGGCTTGCCGTAGACCTGTACAGTCGGCTGACAACCTTTGTGGGCCACATGAACAAAGTCGGCAAGCAACTGGCCTCAAGCGTCGAAAACTACAATCGTGCCGTTGGTTCGCTTGAGCACAAGGTCCTGCCCGGCGCCCGGAAATTCGTCGAACTCGGCATCCGTCCAAAGAAAGAAATCGAGCAGGTCGAACCGCTTGAATCACTACCAAGATCAATGGTCGAGTCCGGCAATGACAGCGACGACGACACCGGCGACAAGACGCTGCAGTAGCAGGAGCGGCGACCCGCCGCGATGCCTTTTTGCGATTCGCTCGCTGGTGCGAGCTCCTACGGTGAAGAGTCTTGCATTGCAAACATACGCACAAGATACTGACAGACAATCGAACAAGGATGGTCCCGCACGCTTGAGCACTGATCCCATTTCATACGAATATGCTGACGGCGTTCTCAACGACCGTATTATTCTTGTTACCGGCGCAAGTGACGGCATCGGCAAAGCGCTTGCTGTGCATATCGCCGGTCTGGGTGCGCAGGTCGTGCTCCACGGCCGCAATACAAAAAAACTTGAAAGCGTCTACGACCAGATTACCAATCTGAAAGATAAACCCAGACCATCGATCGCGGTGCTGGACCTCGCAACCGCCGACAGTGCTGCATATTCATCGCTACACAACAGCATCGAGCAGGAATTCGGGCGCCTGGACGGCCTCGTCCACAACGCCGGCATTCTGGGACAACGCCTTTCCATAGAACAGTATGACGTTGCGGACTGGCAGCAGGTCATGCACGTCAACCTGACGGCACCGTTCGTGCTTACGCAGGCATTGCTGCCGTTGCTGCGTCAATCGCCTGAGCCATCCATTATCTTCACCAGCAGCGGTGTTGGACGAGTCGGCAAGGCATTCTGGGGTGCCTACTCAGTCTCCAAGTTCGGCACCGAGGCCTTGTCGCAAATCCTTGCCGATGAGAATCGGCATACGCCATTGCGCGTTAATTGCATCAATCCGGGACCGGTACGTACCAGGATGCGGCTGGAGGCCTACCCGGCCGAGGATCGCGATGCGCTGAAGCGGCCGGAAGACATTATGGCGACGTACGTGTACCTGTTAGGCCCCGATAGCCAGGGAGTGACCGGGCAAAGCATTGACGTGCAGTGATATTTAAGTCGAATAAAACAGTATATCTCACTGTTTTTTAAATCTTTTTATATTGCACTTGGATTTTATCCTGCTCCTGCGAGGACGCTGATTTGCTCTTGCGTCGTTGAGCGGCAAATGAATTCCGGCGACACGGTACAGCAGCCGCAC
>JADFGH010000043.1 GCA_022567775.1 Pseudomonadota bacterium
AATTGCCAACGGGGAATATCGAAAACAATCAGCACAGTCCGAACGAGAATATCCGTCTTGGTAATTTCATCGAAGGCATAGCGATCATAATGTCTGTGATGAGCCAGACCCCGGAATGAACCGTTTTGGCTGATAACGTGGTAATCTCCGCTTGGGACACGGAGAATTGCGATGCATCCGCACTGGCCGGTTGCAGTTTTCATCGTGCGCTGGATATTGGGCCTCCTGTTTTTCATGGCAGGCTACTGGAAAGTATTCGTCCTGACACCCGCGCAGCACGCTCAACAGTATTTTGTCGATGGTTTCGCAGACAGCTGGATACCTGACTGGCTGTTACAATTATTCGGTGTCACGATACCATTCGTCGAACTGCTTGCCGGCATTCTGCTTTGTGCAGGCTTACGTACTCGTGAGGCGCTCATTGCCGTCGGCCTCTTGCTGATCGTGACTACCTATGGTCACACGCTGCAACAACCACTGTTCGACATCGATGGTCACACCTTCACTCGACTTGCATTGATAATTTTCCTTCTTCTTGCTCCTTTGAAGAGTGACCGTTATTCAGTGGATGGCTGGATGCTGCGCTACAAGGAAAAAATCACCTGACAGCCGAACCGCGACGCTTGGTGAAAGCCAGCCAATTGAGAGTAAAATTGCCGCTACATCTTGTATGCAACCTCGGGAATTAGAAGTAACCATGCACATACGCATCCGCTTTGTAGCCAATCGGGCCGCGCGAGTTGTGGCTTCCCTCACCATTCTATTGACACTTGCCGCTTGTTCAAACGGTAATAACACAGTAACAACTGATACTGTACCCAGTGCAGATGCGCTTGCGATCGATGCAGATGGCAACACGCTTGGCTCTGTACGCTTTCCAACTTCATGCACTGCCGATGCCCAGCCAATACTTGAACGTGGCCTGGCGCTTCTGCACCACATGAACTACATCAAAGCCAAACATGCATTCCTGCAGGCATCCGACATTGACGCAGAATGTGCGATTGCCTATTGGGGGGCAGCGATGACGCACGTGCACCCGCTTTGGCCAGATACGATTTTGCCGGAAGCACAGGTATCCGGACAGAAACTCCTGGATAAAGCCGCCGACGCAAAACATTCGAGCGACAGAGAACGTGCTTACATCAATGCATTGCAAGGCTACTACCGGGAAAATAATCGCAGCGAAATCGAACGCCTGCGGGCGTTTGAAGATGGCTGGGCAATCGCACATGAAAGTAACCCGCAAGACCTTGAGGCCAGCCTTTTTTATGCACTTGCATTGACGTCAACGGCGGCACCCGCCGATAAGACGCTTGCCAATCAGAAGATGGCTGGCGCTATTGCCGAAAATGTGAAAGCGGAAATTCCGCGGCATCCCGGCGCGCACCACTACATCATTCATGCTTATGACAATCCTGCGCTGGCTGAAAACGCGCTCGAAACTGCCAGGCAATATGATGACGTTGCGCCCGAGAACACGCATGCATTGCATATGACCAGCCACATCTTCACGCGGCTTGGATTGTGGCCTGAGTCAATTACCTATAACCGCCGTGCCGCCAATGCGGCATTTGATCGCACCCTATCCGGGGAAGTCTCTATTCACTATCTGCATGCGCTCGATTACCTCGCGTATGCATTCTTGCAGCAGGCCAACGACCTCGAAGCAGATGAAGTCCTGCAGGAACTATCTGCATTGGAAGCTCCATTTCAGAATCACGCTGCCAATGCGTATGCTTTTGCTGCAATCCCTGTTCGATTGGGACTTGACCGCCGGGACTGGGAGTTGGCGTCGCAGGCGACTCCAAGATGGCCGGATACAATCAAATGGGAGGAGTATCCGCATCTGGTCGCCATACCTGAATTTGCCCGGGCACTTGGCTCAGCAAAACAGGGAAACTTCGCGACGGCAGAGGAGGCAATCAGCGAATTGGAGGTTCTTCAGGAACAGGCTGAATCGCTGAATATGCCCTACGACTGGGGTATTCAGGTCGCCATTCAAAAAATCAGCGCCGAAGCCTGGCTGGCATTCGAGCAAGGCGATCAGGAAAGGGCACTCGACCTGATGAGCAAGGCCGCAGAGATGGAAGCGAGCACTGATAAGAACCCGGTCACGCCCGGCGAAGTGCTGCCGGCCCGCGAACTTTACGGCGACATGTTGCTTGAAACAGGCAATTATGAGGCTGCTCGCACCGAATACGAGGCTACGCTCGACAGGTCACCGAACCGATTTTTCAGCTTGTATGGCGCTGGCCGCGCCGCCGAACTCAGTGATGATACGGAAACAGCAGCGAAGTATTATCAACTGTTACTGGAGAACTGTCCCGACGCGAGCGGAGACAGGCCGCAACTTGATCACGCGCGAAATTTTCTCGGATGAAATTTGAATTTACAGAAAGGATTTGACGGATACCAACACAGTCAAACTGGACGACATTGCGACACACTTTTTTCTTGGGCAATAGTGGAGAGCGATTGTGACTGATACCGACTCGAAAATCATCGTAGGCAGTCAGGAGTGGTGTGGTTTTCCTGATCTCGGGGTTCCCGCCATAAAAGCGCGCGTGGATTCCGGCGCCAAGACTTCATCGATTCATGCATTCAATATCGAGCCGTTCAAACGGCATGGCGAGTCCTGGGTCAGTTTCGAAGTGCATCCGCTGGAGGGCAACAGGCGCACCACATTGAAGTGTGAGTCGATGGTCATTGACCGGCGACTGATCCGCAGTTCCAGTGGCATTGCAGAAAAACGCTATGTTATCAGCACGCCATTCTCTCTCGGCTACCGGGTCTGGGACATCGAGTTGACGCTTGCCAACCGCGATTCGATGGGCTATCGCCTGTTGCTCGGCCGGGAAGCAATGAGTGACCGAATCCTGGTCGATCCGTCTGCGAGTTTTTGCCACGGAGAAATTGGCGACGAGCAAATCGATCACATGTATGGAAAGATCGAGAGTACGCACGGCGGCTTGCGAATCGCGTTGCTGGCATCGGATCCGAAACTGTTCAGCAACAAACGAATCATCGAGTCCGGCGAGGAGCGGGGTCACGAGATGCTGTTCGTCAATATCCGGCATTGCTATATGAAGCTCGACGCCACGACGCCCGAGGTACATTACCGCGGCGGCCGCAAGCTGGACGATCTTGATGCGGTAATTACCCGAATTCGCCCAAGTGCGACTTTTTATGGATGCGCCATTGCCCGGCAGTTTGAAAGCATGGGCGTGTATACGATGAACTCATCCAAGTCTATTGCGCAATCCAGAGACAAGCTCTACGCATTGCAATTGCTGATTCACAACGGGCTTGATATTCCGATAACCGGCTTCGCGAACTCGCCAATGGATACCAATGACCTGATCGATATGGTTGGCGGTGCTCCATTGATCGTAAAACTGCTCGAGGGTTCGCAGGGCCGCGGCGTCGTTCTTGCCGAAACCCGCAAGGCCGCCGAGAGTGTAATCAACGCATTCAAGACATTACGTGCAAACCTCCTGGTACAGCAATTCATCAAGGAGGCGCAAGGCAAGGACCTCAGGTGTTTCGTCATCGACGGCAAAGTCGTGGCCACCATTCAGCGGGAAGCGGCGCCGGGAGATTTTCGTGCAAATATTCACCAGGGCGGCAAGGCGCGGGTCGTGCGTATGACGAAAGATGAACGTCAGCTGGCTGTCAAGGCAGCGAAAACCATGGGTCTTTCGGTCGCAGGTGTCGATATCATTCGATCGCAGTCGGGTCCGTTGTTACTCGAAGTCAATTCATCGCCAGGTCTGGAGGGAATTCAGACGGCGACCGGCAAAGACATTGCCGGCATGATGATTACGTCAATCGAAAAACACATGCACTGGGCCCGGCAACCTCTTCTCGCAGAAGTTGGCAGGACGAAACTGGCGTCGTGACATGCGCTCCTACAGCGACACGCCCTGCAGGAAGCCAACAAGCTCGTGGATGAAATAGGCGCGCGGTGATTCCAGGAATGCTGCGTGGTCGCCACCCGGGACGGTCACCCACTGTTTATGTCCGGTCGCGAGCCGCGTGTATAGCTTGGCCTGATACTCAGCCGGCGCCAGTGGATCATGTTCACCGGCAATGACCAGCGTCGGCAGGTGAATCTGCGAAGCGTCCAGCGCGTTGTATTGATTGGCATGCCTGACGTCCACCCTGACCGGGTCCGTCTCGAGTGAACGCGCAACGTAGGCAGCTATCGCTTTCTGGCTGATCGATCCCGGCGTAATAAAGTCACTCGCCGCTGCCTCGGCGGTGTTTCTTGCTTTTGCGGGTTCCATGCCCGGCTCGTCCGGCGGCAGATCGACGTCGTCATCGCGCCAGTAACCGAACAAGGTCAGCGAAGCAACCCGATCGGGGTGGCGCTGCACCATTAATTGCGAAATCGTCGAACCCATGGACCAGCCGAACAGGTGAGGCTTTAGGTCCCAGTCATTCGAGCCTGCAATCCAGTCAATGACGATCGCCACATCGTCGGCGGCACGGTTCGGCGTCAGCCATTCTGTTTCATCTCTCGGTGTCTCCCCGTATCCGCGAAGGTCAACGGCAAAAACCGCGTATCCCTCATCAACGAGCCCGTCCAGCAGGGACAGCGCTTCACCCTCGACCTGCAAATCGAAGTCAGGTAACGCGCTCCAGGTTCTGCCATGCACCAGCAAGATCGCCTCGGAAGCACCAACAGCACTCTTTTCCCACAAGGCAAGTGGATGGCCATCCGCCATCACGGTGTGTCTCTGCAGTTCCGCTTTGTCTGCTGCCAGTCCGGGATTGACGGCAAGCAGCGCCAGCATCAGGACCTGTAATGTCCAGGCGGATCGCGTTAGAGTCATCGAACGATTGGGCAGCATGTCGTCACCGGGTAGTGGAATGGATGGGCAATTTGAGCAGATTGCAGCCCGAATTTGAATAACCTGCCGTCATTGTCGGTTTCGCCTGGCGAGGTGCCTGCATGAAAGCTATGGTTGGATTCGTGTTTTTCCTGCTGTTCCTTGCGGGTTATGCCCTCGTCACCCTCTGGAACATGGGTGAGGACGCGGAAATCAGCGTACCCACGGTCACCGAACTGTCAGCATCTGCGTGGCGCCCGTCCCATATTGGCGAAATGAAGCTCGATGAAGATACCAGCCTGTATGTGCAATTCGAGACTGACGGCAAACTCGGTGGCTATGCCGGCTGTAACCGTTTTTTCGGTAGCTTCGAGTTAAGCGACAACGCAATCCATATTGAACCGCTTGGCATTACCCGCATGGCGTGCGCATCACAGATAATGTCATTCGAAATATCATTTATTGAAGCATTGCAATCGGCAACCACCGTTGCCCGTGCAAACACGCGGATCGCCTTGCGAAACGATCAGGGACAGGCCGTTGCCCGATTTGATGCAATCGAAAGGCAAGACACACAGTAAGGTCCGCGCCTATTCGTCTTCGCCCGCCTCGACTTCTCCATCAAGCGTGTACTTGTTGTACCACGACATCATGTAGAGGATCGTCCGCATGTAGTTCGAAGGTCTTGAGCCCGTTCCGTGGTATTGATCGTTGAAGCGCAACAACTTTGCAGGCACACCGAGGATCTTGAGCGCGGCGAAGTATTCCTCTGACTGAGCCATGGGCGTCCGCCTGTCCTGTTCGCCGGTCATTATTGCGGTCGGTGTTTTGACATTGCCGACATACATAAGCGTCGAATGATGAAGCCAGTCCGTTGGATCTTCCCAGAATGGTTTCTGAAAAAACGAGAATGAGAAATACGGTATGTCCGTGGTACCCGCCATGCTCAGCCAGTTGGTAACCGGGCAGCGTACGGCTGCCGCGGCGAACCGGTCTGTGTGCCCGATCACCCAACTTGATAGCACACCACCGCCGCTACAGCCGCCAACATACATGCGCTTCTCATCGATATAGCCCCGCTCAATCAGCGCATCGACGCCGCCCATCAAATCCAGATAATCGACACTGGGATAGGCATGATCGATGGCCTGGGAAAACGCTTCACCGTACCCGGTGCTGCCACGCGGATTCGTGTAAAGCACGACAAAACCGTTGCTCGCAAACACCTGGTACTGAAAGTTAAATCGGCCAACATACATGCCAAATGGGCCACCGTGAATCTCCATGAGCAGCGGGTATTTTTTGTCTGGATCGAAATTCGGCGGCTTGACGATCCAGCCGTGTGCCCGATTCCCATCGGACGCCTCATACCAGAATTCTTCATGCGACCCAAGCGATTTGTCTGTCAGTAAATCGCTGTTGACCGAGGTCAGTTTCTCGGGCGCACCGCGACCGTTGAGCAGGAATGAATGCACATCACCGGGTTCATAGAAGGAACTCCTGACACCAACTCCCGTGGATGTCGCGCGATTCACAGATTGCAGGCTAATAGAATGCTGACCGCTTGTTACCGACCGTACATCACCGTTCAGGTTTGAGAAGAATACGTTGACGTATCCTTCATCTTGTGCCGTGAAGTAAAATCCACGATTGTTATTCGCCCACATGAGATTACTTGCGGGCCGGTCAAAGTCGGCGGCTACCAGCCGCGCATTGCTGCCATCACTGTCCATAACGTGGATTCGCGGCATTTCATACGTAACGTCTGATTCTTCGTAACCCAGATACGCGATTCGACGTCCATCATTTGAAACGGCAGGTCCCGACCAGTAACCCGGCACAGTCGTAAGCTGCGTGATTTCCCTTGACGCGACATCGATCGAGTAAATTTGGGATTTCCTGTAGACAAAGTCACCGTCCGAATCATTTAATCCGTCGAAAATGATGGTGTTGCCATCCGGCATCCAGCTAAGGCCGGCGCCGAAGTACAAACCGTCAAACCGTGACCCGACATTCCAGTCGCCCTCAGTCAACTGACGCGCGGTCCCTGACTCGGCCGGCACCACGAACAGGTGCATGAAGCCCGGCTCCGTGAAACCAACCCCATCCTGCCGATAGTGCAGCCGGTCGAGGACTCGCGGTGGCTCGGTCCACTCCGCCCCTTCCGGTGCCGACGGCAGGTCGATGTCCCATTTGTCCTTCGTTGGCACGATCGCCACGAATGCAATCTGCTCGCCGCCCGGCGACCATTCAGGCGATGACGGCGATATGTCGATGCGCGTGACCTGGGACACGGCGCCTTCATCATTCATCCAGCGGATGAAAATCTGCGGCTTGTCGTTGTCGCCCTTGGCGATAAAGAGGATGCGATCACCACTTGGTGACCAGCGCGCATTCGAACCGTCAATCAGAAACCGGTGACGCGAGCCATCCGCATCCATGATCCACAGAGCCGAGGCCCAGTTGTCTGTTTTCTGGTCGACCCACCGCCGGGTGTAAATAACCTGACGGCCGTTCGGCGATATCCGGGCGTCATTGACCTGCTCGAAATCCAGGTAATCGGCGACACCCAGAAGACTCTCATCTTCCGCTATAGCGCTGCCCGGGACACCGAACGTGATCACGCTCAGTAGGACAACGATAATACATGTCATCGGCATTTTGCTTTTCATCGGATTCTCTTTTGTGTGTTGGTCGGTCCCGGGTTGACGGACACATTGTCAGGGTATTTGCACATGATAACGCACGAGGCATTCGCATGCCGCCCACGCCGGGTACCGGTATTCTGACGCTATTGCAGCCGCCGTAACGGTTCGCTGGGAACTTCCGGGGTCGTTGCTGTGCTGATCGGCTCGCGGCGAGGTGCCTGCCATCGGTCAAGCCAGCTGACGATTTTCGCCAACTCGTCTATGTCATTCCTGGCCCGGTGATGCGGTAATTCGAAAACACCAATCCCGTGGTCGACAGCAGCCACATAATTCTGGCTGTCACGGAGAGTAGCGATGATCGGAATCTTCAGGCTCGTCAGAAACCGCATTAGTTGCTGCAAACTTCTTGTATTATTTCGCGTGCGATTGGCAATGATGCCAACCTGTATCGCACCACGGTCAAGCTGTGCAACCAGCAATAATTCGGCAATGAACTTTGCTGCGAAGCTAATATCGATCGGCGATGGCATGACAGGGATAAGAATATTGTTGGCATCGTAGATGGCATCGTGGATTTCAGGTCCTTCAAGTGCTGCAGGCGTATCGATGATCAATCGCCGGGTTTCCCGCGGCACCCGCCATTGCCAGCTGCGCGTCGCATTTATTGAACTCTTGTAGGCCGCGATGCCGTGAATTGGAGGTAGGTTCTTGTTTCTCTTCTCGAGCCAGCGCATGCTTGCGCCTTGCGGATCGCAATCAAGTAAAGCTGGAAGTGGTCCGCGCTGCGCATAGTAACTCGCCAGGTTCGTAGCAATCGTTGTTTTGCCGCATCCACCTTTCGGATTCAGGATAACGATGCGTTGCAGATGATTTGATTTCGCCGATACGAACACGGTGCGGTCCCGGATTACCCCAAAAATGCTGGCCAGTAAATTCTACGGCCTGTCGCTAGCGCCATGATGGACAGTGCTTCTTGAAGTTCTTCCTTGTTCGAGCACTCCCAAGCTGGCCCGATCATACTCCTCACGATTCACAGGTCAAAAAGAAAAAAATGCGGCGCGCCCGGTGTCCGGATTCTGCGTCCATTCGTGCTCGTCGTTCAGCGCGTTGAATGGCCCCTTCTGAAGCGTTTCATTAATTAGTCCCGTCGAATGTATGATGTCCGGTAACATTGTCGGAGTCGAATGGGGAGGAATGACATGGCAAAACTTGTGATGAACCTGGATGAACTCGAATACACCGAGTTTGGCAAGGGCGAGAAATTCAACGCTGAACGCGCGATGATATCGGATAAAATTGGTGCTGAAAAACTCGGCTACGCGGTGGTGCGCCTGAAACCCGGCAAAAGAGCATGGCCCTATCATTCCCACTACGTCAACGAGGAATTCTTCTACGTACTTGAGGGCGAAGGTACCTTGCGGCACGCCGATAAAGAGTATCCGATCCGCGCCGGCGATTTCATTTGTTCGCCGCCCGACCCGAAGCAACCACACCAGATAATCAATTCATCTGACAAATCATTAAGTTACATTGCTCTCAGTACCCTGGAACATACTGATGTATTCCTGTACCCGGACTCGGACAAGTATGGCGTCTGGCATGGGAAGACGCGGGATCCAGGCGATCCGGACTCCTTTATCGTTTTCGCCCGAAAAGATACGGCCGTTGAGTATTGGGATGGTGAAGCCGAATAGCCGCGAGATTTGCTGCCTGCACCATCACTCGTGAATTATTCGGGTTAGAATCGCCGCGAGTCAGGATGCGGAGCCGCTAATGCACGTTTTTGGGGAACTGAGAAGGCGCAATGTCTTTAAAGTCAGCGTGGCCTATGCACTTCTGTCCTGGCTGCTGGTCAAACTACTCGACATGTTGTCGCCGGTCATCGGCGCCGGCGATCGCGCCATCCAGGTTCTCGCGCTGCTGCTGATACTCGGCTTCCCCGTCATTGTGCTTTTTGCCTGGGCCTGCGAGATAACACCGGAAGGCCTCCGGCCAACATCTCAGGTTGACAGGTCGGAAAGCATCACGGCCGAGACCGGACGCAAGCTGAATGTCGCCTTGTTGATCCTTTGTGGCGTCACGGCAATCGTGCTCGTGGCCGAGAACCTCCTCTAGCAACTTTTATGCCTATCCCCCGCTTAGCAAGAGGTTCCGGATTGAATTTGTTACATCGCCCGCTGGGGCGGGCTCCTACAATGACTGTGTAACATCGCCCGCCGGGCCGGGCTCCTGCGATGACTGTGTAACATCGCCCGCTGGGCCGGGCTCCTTGCGATGACCGTGTAACATCGCCCGCCGGGCCGGGCTCCTGCGATGACTGCGTAACATCGCCCGCCGGGGCGGGCTCCTGCGATGACTGAGTAACATCATCCGCTGGCGCGGGCTCCTACAGTTGAGAGCAATTGTGTCGTAGGAGCTCGCCCCAGCGAGCGATAGCCGGTTTTTATTCGTCGGAGATCGTGACCAGATCAATCCCCATTGACTGTATGTGGCTGTTCAGCGCCGGGACATTTTCATTCCAGACGGAGTCCAGCTGCTCAAGTTCTGCTTCAATCGCCGTTGTCAGCTCATTCTTCACCGCGATTGCGCCGGCAGTTGGCCCGGCATCGCCGACCGCAACCGACCGCATCAGGCTGGTCAACTTGTTATTGAGGCGAATCGGGAAGTTCAGCGGGTCCTGGCGGCTTTCATTCTGCGTCTGATAAAGCGCCTCTTCAATCGGCGTAATGGTCTCCAGCAACATCGCGACTTCAGCGAGCAAATCCGCCGTGTCTGCATCGCCCTCGCCTGCCTTTTCAAGCCTGGCCTGCAAACCCTCCAGTTGCGTCCTGAGCTGACGGATCTTGCGAATTTCGACGTGCGTGCGGGACAGCAGCTCGGTTGCATCCATCACGAAGTCGAATTGGGCCGCAT
>JADFGH010000360.1 GCA_022567775.1 Pseudomonadota bacterium
CTGAAATTGGTGCCGATGATAACGCAAATGGCACCTCGGTCGAAATGTCGGGAAAGAAATTCGGCGCTTCCTGGCAGGTGTCGTTACAATTCGCGAATGGCGAGACTGGTCGAACTTCACCCTACAGATCCGCAGCCCAGGCGGATCGCTGAAATTGTTGCAACCATTCGCAACGGTGGACTGATCGCGTATCCAACGGACTCGAGTTATGCGCTCGGTTGTCACATAGGCGACAAGCGGGCGATGGACCGGATTCGCAGGATTCGCAGGACCGACAAACATCACAATTTTACGCTGGTGTGTAGCGACCTTTCCGAGATCAGCCTCTATGCCAGGATCGACAACTGGGCATATCGGCTTATCCGGTCGCTCACGCCCGGCCCCTATACGTTCATTCTTCAGGCGACTCGCGAGGTACCGAAGCGGCTGCAGAATCCCAACCGGCGGACCATTGGCTTGCGGGTGCCGGATCACCCGATTGTCCAGGCCATGCTGCAGGCACTGGGCGAGCCCATCATGAGTTCGACGCTGACGCTGCCGGGCGACGACACGCCATTAACAGATGTGCATGAAATCGAGGCACGAATCGGTCACGAGATCGACCTGATCGTGGATGGAGGCGCAACCGGTATAGAGCCCACCAGCGTGATTGATTTATCCGAGGGCACGGTCGAGATTCGTCGCAAAGGCCGCGGTGATGTTGCTGCGCTGGCCTGACGGGGGAATTAGGCTAAAATGCGGCATCTTCGCCTGGGAATTTCATGAAACCCGAACTGACAGTGCTAACCAGCAAAGATGCCCCCAAGCTGCCGGGGCAGGAGGACCGGGGTCCGGCACAGGGCGAGATGCCTTTTGCTGTCGTTGACGGCGAGCCGGTTACCGAGCTTCCCCAGGATCTGTATATCCCGCCATACGCCTTGCAGGTATTTCTCGAGGCGTTCGAGGGGCCGCTGGATTTATTGCTCTACCTCATCCGCCGCCAGAACATCGACGTGCTTGATATTCCGATTGCCGAGATTACGCGCCAGTACGTCGAATACATCGAAATGATGAAAGAAATGCAGCTTGAGCTCGCCGGTGAGTACCTGTTGATGGCTGCCATGCTCGCTGAGATCAAATCACGGATGCTATTGCCGCGCGCAGTGGAGGAGGAGGAAGACGAGGATGATCCGCGGGCCGAACTGGTGCGCCGCCTGCAGGAATACGAGCGTTTCAAACAGGCTGCGGAGGACTTGAGTTCGTTGCCGCGACTTGAAAGAGATGTATTCGTCGCCAATGTGGATGCCCCGGAAAAAAAGGTCACTGTCACACTGCCTGACGTAACGCTGAAAGAGCTTTTGCTCGCATTTCACGGTGTATTGAAGCGCGTGGAAATGTTTTCGAACCTGCACTTGCATCGCGAGCCGTTGTCGGTGCGGCAGCGCATGTCGGAAATCCTGTCACGGATAAAAACGAATACGTTCACCGGATTCGCAGATCTGTTCGATCCCGAGGAGGGACGTATGGGTGTTGCCGTAACGTTCATTGCACTTCTGGAACTGCTGCGTGAATCGGTCATCGAGGTCGTGCAGGCGGAAGAATTTGCACCGCTTCATATTCGTGCAGCGTCCACCGTTCGCCTGGTATCGGATGACGATGAGTTTGCTGAGCCGCAGTAAGCAACACTTTACAAAGTACTGAAGAGACCGATCCGATATGGACGACAACGAAGTCAAGTATTTCATCGAAGCAGCATTGCTGGCGGCCGGCCATCCAATGAGTGTCGACCAGTTGCACAACCTGTTCGATGAGCTCTCGGCACCGGAGAAATCGCAGATACGTCAGGCGATCAGCAATTTGCAGGACGACTATGAAGATCGGGGCATAATGATTTCTGAAGTTGCGTCAGGGTTCCGGATCCAGGTCAGATCGAGCATGGCCGACAGGCTGCAGAAGTTATGGGAACAGCAATCACCGAGATATTCCAAGGCGTTATTCGAAACATTGGTGCTGATTGCCTACCGGCAACCGATGACGCGCGGAGAAATCGAGGAAATTCGCGGCGTCTCGGTTAGCACCAATATAATCCGATCCTTGCTTGAACGAGAGTGGATTCGTGTCGTTGGGCATCGCGATGTGCCGGGGCGGCCTGCCATGTTCGGAACCACGAAATCATTTCTGGATTATTTCAGCCTCAGGAAACTCGACGATCTGCCACCCCTGGCAGACCTTTCAGATTGGGAAAGTTTGCGGGTACAGCTGAATCTGCCGGCTGTTGATGAAGATGAGGAAGAGCTTGCGACTGGCGAGGTCACAGAATTGCCAGTGGTGTACCGGGAGGGTGAGGAAGACGGCAGCACCGGGGACGGTGAACAACTCCCTGATATTGAACCTGGAGTGGGAGCGAACCGGGACATCGAGCCGATTGAAGCCACCGAATGGCCCGATCCGAATGATGCAACTGCGACACTACAGGTCGAGGCGGCGGGCCCGGATGAGGACACCGCTGGCGATCGAGAGGATGTCGACGCGTCGTTGACGGGTGGTTGATTGTTCACCAATGGCAGAGCGCGTACAAAAAGTGCTGGCCGCTGCCGGGCACGGCTCAAGACGTGAAATAGAAGACTGGATAAGAGCCGGCCGGCTCTCCATAGATGGTCGTGCTGCGGTCCTTGGTCACACGGTTTCCGGACAGGAAAATT
>JADFGH010000044.1 GCA_022567775.1 Pseudomonadota bacterium
GGCAGATCTCCGATTGATAGTTGCCAGGAAACTGCCTGCCGATTTTTTTTTCTATGCCATCGACGGCTTTGCCCAGTAAATCGGGGGCGTCATCCTGATGCCACTGAAACTCGCCATTTTCCACGGCAACCCTGATTTGTTTCAGCAGGCTGCCGTCCTTTGTAAATCGCTCAACCGGAAGCGCGTCTGCAACTTCGTTCGCAACGATGACGCCTGAGAAATCGACTGGGAAGTCCGGCAACCACTCCACCCGCGCTGCCAGGTCCGGCACCTCGGTACTCAAATATTCGGACTGCCGCTGCCTGAGGTCCGCTGAAACCTCGAGAATGTAATAGCGATCCGGCAGTGCATTCAGCATCGAAAGCTTCCTGAGTATGGTCGCCGCAAGCACACCGCTGCCGGCGCCCAGTTCAAATATCTGCCCGTCGTCAACCTGTTCCAATATGGCTGCGGCTTGTCTTGCCAGCACCTGGCCGAACAGCGGCGAGATTTCCGGCGCCGTGATGAAATCCCCGTCGCGGCCAAATTTCGTCGTGCCCGACACGTAGTAGCCCAGACCCGGCGCGTAGAGCGCATGCTGCATGAACTCGGCAAAACTGATACTGCCGCCCGCCTCGTTGATGCGCTGACAGATATGTTCAGCAACGCGGCGGCTGTGAGCCGCGCTTTGTTCATCGGGCGCAGGCAGCTCGAATCCTGTGTGGCGTTCTGGTTGCATTGAATTCATATGTCTCTAACAATGGAGACAATGTATGTCGGCTGACCGCTGAATACTAATTATTAATATGCCGCAAGCAAACCCCGAATCGTTGCATGGCAAATGCGCGCTCATCACCGGTGCCGCGAGGCGTATCGGCGCTGCGATCGCGGAATTGCTGCACCACCACGGGGCGAACGTGGCGATTCACTATCGCAGCTCGGAGGCGCACGCGGCCAAATTGTCTGCCAGGCTCAACCTGCATCGTGCCGGCTCTGCCCGTATTTTCCAAGGTGACCTTGCCGCCGATGGTGAACCGGCATCGCTGGTCGACGCCGTCCTTGACTGGTCAGGCCGGCTCGACATTCTGATCAACAATGCATCGTCTTTTTATGCAACACCGCTAGGCACCATAACGGAAGATCAGTGGACAGAGCTTGTTGGCAGCAACCTCAAAGCGCCGCTCTTTCTTTCACAGGCAGCAATGCCACATCTCAGGGCCAGCCGTGGTGTCATCGTCAATATCATCGACATACATGCGAAGAAGCCGCTTCGGGATCACGCGGTTTACGGAGTGGCGAAAGCGGGCCTCGCGATGCTTACCCGCTCCCTGGCCAGGGACCTGGCGCCTGATATCCGCGTCAATGGGGTGGCACCGGGTGCGATCGCATGGCCGGAAAATGATATGACCGACACGATTAAAGAAAATATCCTCGAGCAGATTCCACTCGGACGCAGCGGAGATCCTGCGGACATCGCAAACTGCGTGCTATTCCTGGTGCGGGACGCGACTTATTCGACAGGCCAGATCATCGCGATCGATGGTGGCCGCTCACTGGGCTGGGGGTAATAGGGGGACAGTGACCTTAATTCGCCATGCGATTACTTGGTAATCAGCGTCTGTCTCGAATTAAGGTCACTGTCCCCCTATTACCCTTTACAAAACAAGGTCGACGGCCGTTAACGGATGACTGGCAACATCGAATGCCCGCCAGTGATCGCTGATCAATTTGCCGGTCACCGGGTGACGATAGTGCGGCGCAATTTCGGCCAGTGGCCTGAGCACAAAGCTGTAGCGCAATACATCTTCCCGGGGCAGCCGAACTGGCGGTTCATCCAGGACCAGCTGATCGTACAGCAACAGATCGATATCCAGTGTTCGCGATATTAATTTTCCGGACCGGCGGCGGCGCCCTGCTACCTCGTGGATGAGCTCGAGTTGCGTACACAAGTCATGTGGCGTCAACTCTGTTTCGATGCAGGCAACCGCATTCAGGAAATCGGCACCGTCGAAGCCCAAGGCCTTGCTGCGATAGACCGCTGAAATTTTTTGCAGGGAAAATCGGCTACGCAATTCCCGGGAAGCCAGCCGCAGGTAGTGCCCGGCATCGAGATTGCTGCCGAGACCGAGATAGGCAATGGGCATTACGCTTGTGCCCGGTAAATCAGAACACCGACATCCTTCGCACCGCGAATCGCACGGGGCTTACTGACGCGTACCCGGATCCAGGGAATCCCGAACTCCTGCAGAACAAGCTCGGCGATTTTTTCGGCCATTGTTTCGACCAGCCGGAAGTCTGAATCGGCGACAAACTGCTGCACCCGTTTTGCAACCGCTTTGTAGTTCAGCGTGTCATCAATGCTATCCGTTGCCGCTGCTCGTCGAATGTCGGCGCCCATTTCGAGATCGATGCTGACCGTCTGACGGATTTTTCGTTCCCAGTCCCCGATGCCGACGATCGTCTCGACTTCGAGTTCGTGAAGAAAAATAGTGTCGCTTGCCTGTTGCGTATCCATGTTCAATCTCATTCACTTTGCGGCGGCGTGAGTGAGTCGAGTGACCAGCGCGCCATCGCCTGAATGGTAGCGGGTTTTCGCGCGTCAGCGAGTCGCAGCGCTCCGGCAACGGCGATCATCGCGCCATTATCGGTGCAATACTCCAGGCGCGGGTAGAAAACTCTGCCCTCGAACTGCGCGGCCAGCTCTTCCCGCAGCAGCGTATTGGCGCCAACTCCACCAGCCACGACAATGCGCTCCGCCCGCTCGTATTTAGCAGCCTTAAGCGTGCGTCCGACCAGCGTATCCACTGCCGCCCGTTGAAAGGATGCGGCAATATCCGCCCGCACGGCATCAAGATTCCGCTGCGATTCGGCTTCGCGAACCTGCAACATCACCGCGGTCTTCAGGCCACTGAAACTGAAATCAAAACCGTCCCGGTGCAGCATTGGCCGCGGCAGCTTACAGGCCTCATCGTTGCCTTGCGTTGCCAGCGCCGCCAATGCGGGTCCGCCGGGATAGGGCAGGCCGAGTAGCTTCGCGGTCTTGTCGAATGCCTCGCCAACCGCATCGTCGAGCGTGCTGCCAAGCACCCGGTAATCGCCAAGCGTCTGCACCCAGACAAGCAGCGTATGCCCGCCCGAAACCAGTAGCGCGAGGAACGGAAATGCCGGGGCATCGTCCTCGAGCATCGGTGCCAGCAGGTGTCCCTCCATGTGATGTATCGGAATAACCGGACGATTCCAGGCAAGCCCGAGTCCGCAGGCCAGGCCGCCGCCGACCATCAGCGCGCCAACCAGTCCGGGGCCGGCCGTGTAGGCAATGGCGTCCGGACGTTCGATACCTGCCTCGTCAAGCACTCCCTGAATGAGCGGCAGCAGCGCCCGGATATGATCCCGGGATGCGATCTCCGGCACCACCCCGCCGTATACCGCATGCAGATCAACCTGGCTATGCAGGGCCTGCCCGATAAGGCCCCGTTCGGTATCGAAAAGCGCCACCCCGGTCTCATCGCAACTCGTTTCCAGTCCCAGTACCAGCATAGGCGGCGCATCATACCGCAGGGGCTATGCTTTACCGTCAAAAATAGCGGTTTTTGCTTTGCAAAATCCGCTTTCTGCCGATATCATGTGTAGTTCAGTCCCGGCCTTGTGCCGGGTTTCTTTGTATCTGAACCAAAGACAGTAATTCGTATGCCGAGTGTCCGCATTAAGGAAAATGAGTATTTTGACGCTGCCCTGCGTCGCTTCAAGCGCGCCTGTGAAAAGGCCGGTGTCCTGACTGAACTTCGCCGTCGCGAGTTTTACGAGAAGCCAACCCAGGAACGCAAGCGCAAGAAAGCCGCAGCGGTCAAGCGCCATCTGAAGCGCATATCCCGGGAAGTATCCCGGCGCAAACGCCTTTACTGATCCCAGGCGCCGACCCGCCCGTCCATGACACTCAAGGGCCAGATCCACGACGACATGAAAACCGCCATGAAGGCCGGCGACAAAGACCGGCTCAAGGTGGTGCGTCTCATGCTTGCCGCAATCCAGCAGATCGAAGTCGACCAACGGACAGAGCTTAATGATACTGCCGTCCTCGGCGTGCTTAACAAGATGGTCAAGCAACGCCGCGACTCCATTAGCCAGTTTCGGGACGGCAACCGGGATGACCTCGCAGACATCGAACTCGGCGAGATCGACATTATCGAAAATTACCTGCCCGAGCAGATGTCCGATGATGAACTGGACGCGATGATCGAAAAAGCAATTTCCGCAACCGGCGCAGCAAGCATCCGCGACATGGGCAAGGTTATGGGAGCGCTAAAAGAAAAAGCCGAGGGCCGCGCCGACATGGCTGCGGTCGGCGCGAAGGTAAAGTCGATCCTGGGTCAGAATTAGTTCCGGGTACCGGCAAGTGTCCTGCCGTTTGGCTATGCTTAGGGGGTTCAGAGTCCCGCTGGTCAGGACGACAGCAAAACATGATCCTCGGGCTGACCCCCGAAAGCCCGGATATCCGTTAAACATATTATGAGCAACCTACCTTGTACTCGCGGGTCGCTTGAATCCGAGTAGTGGCATGAGCGGACTGATACCACAGCATTTCATTGACGATCTGATCACGAGAGCCGATATCGTCGAGGTGCTCGGCCGCCGCATACCGCTCAAGAAAGCTGGCCGTGAATTCAAAGCCTGCTGCCCGTTTCACGACGAGAAAACCCCGTCGTTCACCGTTAGCCCGGCGAAGGGCTTCTACCACTGTTTCGGCTGTGGCGCGCACGGCACCGCACTCGGCTTCCTGATGGAATACGACCACATGGAATTCGTCGAGGCGGTCGAGAGCCTGGCCGGGATGATGGGCATCGAGGTGCCGCGCGAGGACAGTCAGCGGCCGGCACGTCGCTACGACGAATTGTTCGAGTTGATGCAGAAAGTGGAGCAGCATTACCAACAAGAGTTACGCAAGCATCAGCCTGCTGCCGACTACCTGAGGGCAAGAGGCATCGATGGCGCCACAGCGAAGCGCTTCGGCATCGGTTACGCCCCATCCGGCTGGAGCCATCTGCTCGATAAATTCGGCACGTCCACAGAGGCCAGCGATCGGCTGCTGGCAGTTGGCTTGATTATTCGCAAAGACAACGGCAAGCACTACGATCGCTTTCGCGGGCGCATCATGTTTCCGATCCGGGATTCCCGCGGCCGTTGCATCGGTTTCGGTGGCCGGGTCATGGGTCAGGAAGAGCCCAAGTACCTGAACTCTCCTGAAACCGTGCTGTTTCATAAAGGCCGTGAGCTTTACGGACTGTACGAGGCACGCCAGGCAATCAGAAACATTGAGCGGCTGGTCGTTGTCGAGGGATACATGGATGTCATCGGACTGGCCCGGCACGGCATCGACTTCGCGGCCGCGACCCTGGGTACCGCAACCACTGATGAGCATCTCAATCGCCTGTTCCGACTCTCGGACGAAGTGCATTTCTGTTTCGACGGCGATCGCGCTGGCCGTGCAGCAGCCTGGCGCGCGCTGGAAACAGCATTGCCGCAGATTCGCGAGGGTCGCCAGGTCCGGTTTGTGTTCCTGCCGGAAGGCCAGGATCCCGATTCCTATGTGCAAAACGATGGCGCTGATGGATTCGAAAAGGCCTTGGACCAGTCGCTGGCGCTGTCTGATTACCTCGTGGAGGAACTCGCCAGCCAGGTCGACATGAAATCGCTCGATGGCAGGGCCCGCCTCGCGGAACTGGCCAGACCACTGGTCAACAGGATTCCCCCGGGCGTGTACAAAGCACTGCTGATTGAGCGACTGGCCGAATCGGTAGGCCTGGCAGCCCCCAAACTGGAGGCGATCCTGGCAGAAAACCCCTCAAAACCGACGCTGGGCGCAGGTCGTGGGGGTCTCGGCGGACTGAGACAAAAGTCGAAGCCCTCTGCCGGCAAACCCTCTATAGTAAGGCGCGCCATTTCGCTGTTGCTGAACAATCCCGACGCCGCGGGCAAGCTCGACATTGAGCAACTGGCCGGCGTCAGCAAGCCCGGTACTGAATTATTGCGCGACCTTATTGAAACTGTGCAATCCGAACCCAACATGACTACAGCCAGGCTCCTTGAGCGCTGGCGAACGCATGAGGAAGGCCGCCACCTGGGCAAACTGGCCGCGGTAGAGCTGCCGGTATCCGAAGACTTCGATGCCGCCGCCGAACTCGAACAGTGCATCGCCCAGCTCAAGTTGGCAGGAAAACGGGAGCGCGTCGATTTTCTTATTGAAAAAGAAAGACTTAGAGTGCTCTCGGACGCCGAGCGCAATGAGCTGCGGGAGCTCGGGCAGGGGTCCGCGACCGGCGGATAAATAGTGAATGAAAACGGTCTGATAAGTATAATCGCTCGTTTGCATTTTTTTGAGTAGAGGATAGTTTGTCTTGATACAGAAACGCGCAGTAATAAGCAGTAGCAAACCAGCTCAACAGTTGAAAGCACTCATTGCCCGAGGCAAGGAGCAAGGCTACCTGACTTACGCGGAAGTGAATGATCATCTGCCTAACGACATTGTCGACCCTGAGCAGATCGAAGATATCGTCAACATGATTAACGACATGGGTATCGCCGTGCATGAAAAAGCACCGGATCCCGAGTCGTTAATCTTATCCGAGACGGCAGTCTCTAACGATGACGAAGATGCCGCTGAAGAGGCCGAGGCGGCGCTTGCGAGCGTCGATGCCGAATTCGGCCGCACGACGGACCCTGTTCGCATGTACATGCGGGAAATGGGCACGGTCGAGTTGTTGACCCGGCAGGGCGAAATTGAAATTGCGAAACGTATCGAAGACGGTCTCAACCAGGTCAAGTACCACATGGCCCACTTTCCGCCGACCATCGAGAAACTGCTCGAGGTATACGAGGCAGTGGCAGCGGGTGAAACCCGCATGCAGGATTTTTTGGTCGCCTTCATCGACCCCAACGCACCGGACGAAATTAAATCGCCGGTTACCAAGTCGGATAATCAGGACGACGATGATGATGATGAAGTCATCGATACCGGACCTGATCCCGATGAAGTTGCCGCACGTCTCAAAGTTATCAAGCGCCTGTACAAGCGGTCGCTGACGGCACTGGAAAAATGGGGCACCAAAGAGAAGAAAACGATTAAGGTTCAGGCAGAGCTGGCTGACCAGCTCATGGAGCTGAAGCTTGCACCTAAGCTGACGGACGTACTGGTCAGAGGCCTGCGCGGTTCGGTCTCGGTTATCCGTACGCAGGAACGCCAGGTAATGCAGATCTGCGTCCGCGATGCCGGCATGCCGAGGAAGGATTTTCTCGCCAGCTTTCCGAAGAGCGAAACGGATCTCAGCTGGATCGAGAAGCACATCCGTGCGAAACGAAAGCATTCCTCGACACTGGCAAAACTCAAAGTTGATGTTTTTCGCGCCCAGCGCAAGCTGCTCGCCGTCGAGACGCTGACAAACCTCAAGATCGCGGAGATCAAAGAGATCAACCGGCAGATGTCGATCGGCGAGGCGAAAGCCCGGCGCGCGAAGAAAGAGATGGTTGAGGCCAACCTGCGGCTGGTTATATCAATCGCGAAAAAATATACCAACCGTGGATTGCAATTCCTCGACCTGATTCAGGAAGGCAATATCGGCCTGATGAAAGCGGTCGACAAGTTCGAGTATCGTCGGGGTTACAAGTTTTCGACCTACGCCACGTGGTGGATTCGTCAGGCGATTACCCGTTCGATTGCCGACCAGGCGCGCACTATCCGCATCCCGGTTCACATGATCGAGACGATCAACAAATTGAACCGCATCTCGCGGCAGATGTTGCAGGAGATGGGGCGCGAGCCGCTGCCGGACGAACTTGCGGAACGCATGGAAATGCCGGAAGACAAGGTCCGTAAGGTACTCAAGATCGCCAAAGAGCCAATCTCGATGGAAACGCCGATCGGTGATGACGAAGACTCGCATCTCGGGGACTTCATCGAAGACCAGACGGTCCACTCGCCGGTGGATTCGGCAACCTCTGAGGGCTTGAAGGAAACAACGCACTCGGTGCTGGCCGGCCTGACGCCGCGCGAAGCCAAGGTACTCAGAATGCGCTTTGGTATCGACATGAATACCGATCACACGCTGGAGGAAGTCGGCAAGCAGTTCGATGTCACCCGTGAACGAATTCGTCAGATCGAAGCCAAGGCGCTGCGTAAGCTGCGGCATCCGACGCGCTCGGATCAGCTGCGAAGCTTTCTTATCGAGGACTGACGCGCTCCCACAAAACCATCGATGGAGCCCGGCCCACCGGGCGATATTCTTTCATCGGGAGCAACGAATTCATTCTTAGCAAACATTGAAGGGCATGTTTTCCAACATGCCCTTCAATGTTCGTCGCCCGGTGGGCCGGGCTCCTACGAAACGTTTCCACAATTTTTTTGTGGAAGTTCGGCCCGAACTAAACAATTTCCAGCGCTTTTCTTCTTTGGGTATGAAAATCCTGCTGTTGTACAAACTCCAGGAACTCGTCCCGCGGCAGTGGATGAGAGTAGAAGTAGCCCTGCACAAAGTTGCAGCCATTTTCAATCAGAAAATCGGCCTGCTCGCGCGACTCAACGCCCTCCGCAATCGCCTTCTTGCCGAGTTCGTGCGCAATCCTGATGATGGTCCGGCAGATGTTCTCTGACGTGCCACCTGATCCGATCATGTCGATGAATGATTTATCAATCTTGATAAGATCGAACGGCATCTGCTGCAGGTAGCTCAACGACGAGTAGCCGGTTCCGAAATCATCGATTGCCACCTGAACGCCTCTTTCACGGAGGACATTCAGGATATTAACTGCGGAGTCCCTGTTTTGCGCCACCGTCGTTTCGGTGATTTCCAGTTGCATATATCCCGGATGAATATCGTGACGCCGCAACGTGCTGAGCACAATGCCGGGGAAATTGCTTTCCCTGAGTTCCCTTGCAGAGACGTTTATCGACATCGAGCCCGGATGCAGGCCCATATCCAGTATCGTCCTGAGATCGGCGCAGGTCCGATCCATGACCCAGCGACCCATGTCAACAATTAATCCGGAATCCTCGGCCAGTTGAATGAACTCACTCGGCGGCACAAACCCCAGCTCGGCATGGCGCCAGCGCATCAATGCTTCTGCACCCCAGATTACGCCATTGGTGAGATCGAACTGTGGCTGGTAGTACACCTCGAGTTGCTCGTTATCGAATGCAGATCGTAAATCGCGCTCAAGCTCTATTTTGCGCCTGCTCTCGGCATTCAGCTTCTTGCTAAAGAACTCGAACCGCGATCGACCAGCGTCTTTTGCACGGTACATGGCCGCATCGGCATTCTTCAGCAGCGTCTCCACGCTACCGCCGCCTTCGGGAAATACGACGATGCCGATACTCGCGCTCAGGAAATGGTTGGTGCCGCGCACCAGAAACGGCTCCGCCAGGCGCTTTAAAATACGTGATGCGGTCATGCGGGGGGTATTGTCATTGCTGAGCTGCGGCATGACGACAACGAACTCGTCGCCGCCCAGTCGCGCAACGGTATCAGTATCGCGCACCTCGCTGACGATGCGCTCCGCAGTTTGTGTCAGGACGATATCTCCAATGGAGTGGCCAAACACATCGTTGATTTCCTTGAACCGATCAAGATCGAGAAAAAGGATCGCGCCGTTCGAATCGTCGCGCCGGGCATGGACGAGCTGCTGCTCCAGCCGGTCCTTGAGAAGTTGCCGGTTTGGCAGCCCGGTAAGTTCGTCAAAGTGTGCCTGCCGATAGAGCACCTCCTCGCGCTCCGCACTCGCCAGCGCAACGGCAAGGCGGCCGGCAAGATCGATACAGCGCTGAATACTGCTGCCGTGAGTTTCGAAACTTTTGTCCGATCCGAGCAGGAGAATACCCTTCAATTCGTCGTTAAGGACGACCGGAATAATCAGGACGTAGCGCAATCCGTAACTCAGGAATCGTTCCCTGTATGGAGCAACGGCCGCGTCGACTTTTTCAATTTCGACTTCTCGCGGCTGACACCAGTCGTGTCCAAGTTCCTGCGGCAACGCTATTCGCTCGTGAATGAACTGGTCCTCGTGCCAGGAGATCATTTTCGCCTCGTTGCGACCATCCACATCCCTGGCGATAATCGCAGCCGACTCGTATCCGGTCAGATCGATCAGGTGATCGATCATATCTTCAGAGACTTCCTCGAATTCCGCGCCGGACAGGATCAGCCTGTCGATCTTCGACATGGCCTTTAGCGTCCCGATCTGTCGTCCCAACTGGCCGGCCATGTTGTTGAACGCATCCGCGAGAGTCTCGAACTCATCGCCCGTGCGAATGCGGACCCGGGAGGTAAGGTCGCCGGCAGCAAACTGGCGAGCCAGAGCCGTCAGGCGTTGCAGTGGCACAAGATT
>JADFGH010000045.1 GCA_022567775.1 Pseudomonadota bacterium
GGGACAGGAACACCAGAATCTGTCCGGTGTTGAGGCGATTGGTGTTGATGAGATCGCCTGGCAGCGAGGCCACCGGTATCTGACGCTGGTCTACCAGATCGACGAGAACTGCAAGCGGCTGCTGTGGGTGGGTGAGAAGCGCACGGTCAAGACGCTGCTGCGGTTCTTTCGTTGGTTCGGCAGGGAGCGAAGTCGATCGTTGAAGTTTGTCTGTAGTGACATGTGGAAGCCGTATCTGAAGGTCATCGCCAAGAAGGCGGGAGCGGCCATCCACATCCTGGACCGCTTCCATATCATGACGCATCTGAGTAAAGCGATTGACGAGGTGCGTGCCGACGAGGTGAGAGAACTGAAGGAGAAAGGTTATGAGGCTGTGCTGACGAAAACGCGCTGGCTACTGCTCAAACGACCGGAGAACCTGACGGACAAACAGGAGACCAGGCTGGCGGATCTACTGCGGTACAATCTGCGATCGATCAGAAGCTACCTGCTGAAAGAAGAGTTTCAGTTCTTCTGGTCGTATACCTCGCCTTACTGGGCGGGACAGTTTCTGGATAAATGGTGCACCAAGACAATGCGTTCGAAGATTGAACCAATGAAGAAAACGGCCAGGATGCTGAGGCGGCACCGCCCCCTGCTATTGAACTGGTTCCGGGCCAAAAAACAGTTTTCCTGCGGCATCGTCGAGGGTTTCAACAACAAAGCAAAACTGACCACCAGAAAAGCGTACGGCTTTCGGACTTACCATGCCGCTGAAATCGCTTTGTATCATGCGCTTGGGGCTTTACCCGTGCCGGAAACTGCCCACGAATTTTTCTGACGAGGCTCATTTTTCTTATAGTCCCCAAACCAGAATTGCGCTGCAGACAGTAGCTGCTCAAATGCCGTTGCATCTGATCAATGGCTACCTGCACGAGGAAATCCGATCAAGCTGAACGGGTGATAATCACACCGCAGCGTCGGCACTGTACCCTCTCGACATTGCCTACGGCGCCAAACCCGAAAGATGTGTCGATGACACGAAAATCATGCCACCCTAACCAACAAAACAAGCGACTGATTCCAGGTGGTATTTTTAGCATGGTCTGACTGCCTGGGACACAGTGTACACCGGAATTGCTCTGATTTTGATAGGTGTCGCTAATTGTTCGCTATTTGTGTGCAATCGGCTTGTCTGTAAACAGGAAGTCCTTCAGTTCCTTGTCAAACGCCGGATCCTTGCGGCGTATCCATTCGAGGACCATCGCCGCATGCTCTTTTTCCTCGTCCCGGTTATGCGCGAGGATTGCCGCGAGCTCGGAATCCTTCGCGGCATCGACGCGTTGGTTGTACCAGTCAATGGCTTCCAGCTCTTCCATTAATGAAGTTATTGCCCGGTGCATGTCGCGCGTGTCGTCTGTCAATTCGCCAATTGGCTCGTGATAGCCTTCGTTTGCCATTTTGTGTTCTCCATGATTATTGCGGTCAATCCGCAGTTTGTTTTGGCAGCGTGACCGTAAACATTACACCATCACTCACATTTTCCGCCCAAATGGATCCGTTGTGGCCCTCCGCAATCAGCCGGGCGACGTAGAGACCAAGGCCAAGATGTCTTTCCCCGCCGCCCTGCCTGACCGAGACCATCGAATGGAAAAGCTGTGTGCGCATGTTGTCAGGCAACGGCGGGCCCGGATTGGATATCGATAATTCGACACTGTCGGGATCGCTGTCGAGCGACACCCTGATTTCATCGCCTGCGGAGCTGAAATCGACTGCGTTGTCAGCCAGCTTGTCGAGCATTTGAATAATGAGTTCGGGTGAGCCGAAGACAATGGCGTCCGCCGCACGATTGTCGAAAACGAATTGTCTCTCCGGCCAGGCACCCGCGTAGGCGGCAACCGTTGATTCGAGCACTTTGCCGAGATCGAAGTTCTCGGGTTCCGCGTTTTCGATGAGTTCTTCGGTACGACTGGCCTCACTCATCGCGCTTAGAATCTTTCGAAGCCGTTCAACGCCTTCTTTAGCACGTGCCGTATAGATGGCAGACTCTTTCGAGAGTGATTCGTGCTCCAGGTTTTCCAGCGATGACTTTACGATCGTCAGCGGTGTCCTGAGTTCGTGCGACAATTTTGAAGCAAGCGTCTGCAGATAGTCGTTGTAGTCGCCGAGTTGCTGCAGCACGCTGGAAAAACTGCGTGAGAGATCGCCAATCTCGTCCCCGGCCAGTGCGCTTGGCAGGGAAGTCAGAACATGTTTTTCATCGAGCGCGCGGTCGGCGGCATTACTCAAGCTCCTGATGCGCGCCGATAGCCAGCTCGCGTAACCGAGCAGCACAAGTGCTACGCCAATTGTCGCAATTAACGTCAAAGTGATTAGCCGCATCATTGCCTGGTTGGTAAGGCTAAGGATCGCATCCGTACCTTGCTGCAAAATGATCGCACCGGTTTGCACGGTGCCGGAAAAAATGGGCTGTGCGACAGAAACGACTGCGCGACCCGTGTCGGGGCTGCGAAACCATCTAGTGGCCGGACGTCCGTTCAAAGCCTCGCTGACATAGTCTTGTTGCTCGCGGCCGCTAGCGTCGGGTTCTGCAAGCGCAGATGCCGCCCCCGGTTCGAGCAACAGGCTGTAGGCAAGGCGCAACCAGCCGGATGATGGCGGAATATTTTCGATGCCGTCCGGTACCCCCGAAATGCTGCCAGCCTGCGCCAGTCGCCAGCCGCGCATGTCGGTAACAATAAGCCGCCACCCGGGCTGCACGTAACCGGCGGCAACGCTCTGCAAAACCGGCGAAATCGTGACAAATCGGCCCGGCAGGTTGCCGTCGAAAGTTGCACTTCGAATCCCGGAAGTGGTGGCGTTATCGGTATTGATGATGACAAGGCCCAATCGGCTGCCCAGCAAAGATTGCGGGATTCTTGCTTCGAGGCGATATCCGCCCGGCGTATCCTGCCAGTACGCGGCTATCCTGGTGTCGTCGAAGACCTCACCGCCTGTTTCGCGAACCGCGATGATTTCTCCCGGCGCTTCTGCGCGAAACCTGAAAACGGTGCGTTCTCCTGATTCGTCAACGCTAACCAGGGAAACATGATCGGAATGGCCACTTGGGAAAATTGCGTCCTGGCCTCGATCGAAAATCACCGACGTATCGCGAATATCGACGTGCAGATAGACATGCGGTCGCCTGATGCCGACGACATATTTAATGGTGCCGTCGGTTCCGCGCAACGGCATCGCAGATCCCTCGGGCGTCGTCCAGTCATCGAAGTAGCCGTCAATCAAGGGCGCTGTCACCAAAGGATGCCCGTAAAGCTGGTTCTGGCCGAATCTCAGATCATCCTTGCCGGCAAGCAGTTCATCGGGAAACTGCGAGAAAGAATCGGCTATCGCCTGTGCAGTTCCGGACAAAAATTGCTGCTGGCCCTGCCGCAGCGCGGACTCGGTATCACGCAGGACCTGGCATCCGGCCCACGGAAGAATCAGTGTCAGAAGACTGACCAGCAGCAATTGTTTGCGCAAGTTCATTATAAATAACTAGTCGACGAGCCAGCGATACCCCATCCCATACACCGTCTCGATCGAATCGAAGTCCACGTCGATGTCGATGAACTTGCGCCGAATGCGTTTGATATGTGAGGTGATCGTGTTGTCGTCAAGAACGGCTTGTGCAGCATCCATCAGCTGCTGGCGGGATTTGACATGACCCGGATAGCGAGTAAGCGCGTGGATCATCCAGAATTCAGTCAGGGTCAGACCGACGGGCAGGTCCTTCCAGCGAACAGTCATGCGGTCGATGTCCAGTTCGAGATCTCCGCGATTAATTCGATTCTTCTCCGCTTGCGGTTTCTGCATTGCATCGAGACGCCTGAACAACGCTGCCACCCTGGCCATCAGATGGGGCAGACTTATGTCCTTGGTCAGGTAATCATCGGCCCCGAGCCGCAGGCCGGAGACCGCATCGAACTCGCTGTCCCTTGCCGTCAAAAAGATAATCGGCAGATCGCTGGCGCGTGCCCGGAGGTCGCGGCAGAGCTCGAATCCACCTTCGACGTCATCCCGCAAATTGATGTCAATAACCACAAGATCGGGCAGGCGTGCCTCGAACGCATCCATCGCCGGTTTCCGGGCCTCGTACAGATCTACCGCATACCCTTCCCGCCGAAACGCTGCCGCATAATTTTCCCGAATGGCAGCTTCGTCTTCGACTATTGCAATTCGTTTGGGCATTGAAGTTCCGGTTGGGGGCAAAGACATAATTTGCCACATTCCATAACAAAGGCAAAACCCGGCATCCGACGCAGGTTCAGGGCCAAAGCGCGCGCCCAATAGCCACTGACACACCAGGCATCATGAACCTGGCTTTAAGGATTTTCTAGCGTTTGCGAACGCGGAGCAATGCGGCGACGGATATGGCATCAGTAATTTCACCGCGCTCAACCATCGCCGGCGCCTCAGACAATGGTAGTTTGCGAATCTTCAGGTCCTCCGTTTCATCGAAGTCAGGCTCGCCCTCTTCGAGGTCCTCGGCAACGAAGACGATGCCTTCTTAATCGGTATTGGCATTATGGGACTTTCTCGCTACCGATATATCTGCCGCGCACACCGCCGTCAAATCGATTGCAGGATGTGAGCTGCTGAGTCATAGTTAGCCCGCCTCCCGGGTGTACAACCACGCGCTCAGGCGATACTTCACTTATTCCGGAACCTCTCATGACATCAGCGCAGGCGCGGCTGACTCAGGGTTCGGTTGGTCGACATCTGGTCGATATGGCCGTACCCGTATTGTTCGGCATCTTCACCATGATGTCGCAGGCATTCGCCGACATGTGGTTCATCGGGCGCCTCGGCGATCGGGAGCTGGCGGCGCTCAGTTTCGCGTTTCCTATCCTGATGATTGTGACAAGCATTGCGATTGGCCTGGGAGCTGGTACCTCATCTGTTGTTGCACGTGCAATTGGTGCGCACAATCACCGCCGCGCACGCCGCCTCGCTACTGATAGCCTGATTCTTTCGTTTGGTATCACCGCGATTGTCAGTGCGATCGGATTTCTTACGATTGAACCGTTGTTCAGACTGCTCGGCGCACCTGACGACATGATTCCACTGATCGCCGGTTACATGACGATCCTGTATGCCGGTGTGCCTTTCGTCGTGGTTGGCATGGTAGGTATGAGCAGCATGCGTGCGACAGGCGACACACGCTTGCCGAGCATGCTGATGGTTATTGCGTCGGTTGCCAATGTGATCCTTGATCCGATCCTGATTTTTGGTATCGGGCCGGTACCGGCAATGGGCCTGAATGGCGCCGCGATGGCGGCACTCCTGTCGCGTGCGGCAATATTTGGCGGCACCCTGTACTTCATGCGCATGCGCCTGGACATGCTCACCTTCAACAAGCCTGATCCGGGCGAGCTCAGGAGTTCCTGGGCTGACGTGTTGCATGTCGGTATTCCGGCGGCGGCAACGAATGCGATTATTCCAATTGCGACCGGCGTTATCACCGCAATGCTTGCGCGCTACGGGCCGGAAGCGGTTGCGGGATTCGGGGTTGCGAGCCGGGTCGAGTCTTTGACGCTGGTGTTGTTCTATGCGTTGTCGGCAGTTATCGGCCCCTTTGTCGGACAAAATATCGCGGCCGGCAAACCTGAACGTATTTTTGAAGCACTGCGACTTTGCACGATTTTCTGCGTCGGAACAGGATTCGTTATTGCTGTATTGCTGGCTTTCTCAGGGGCATGGTTGCCGACGCTTTTCAGTGACAATCCTGAGGTCACGGATGTGTCGACGAAGTTCCTGATGATTGCGCCGATCAGTTACGGCGCCTATGGCATGGTGATGGTTATGAATGCATCGTTTAACGGTATGGGAAAGCCGATGCCGGCGGTTCATATCAGCGTTGCCCGCATGGCGCTGATCTATATTCCGCTGGCGTTTGTGGCGGAACGGTTTTTTGGAATAACAGGAATTTTCGTTGCGTATGCGTTCGCCAATATTGTTTCCGGAGTCATTGCTTTTGCGTGGGCCCGGGCTTCAGTTCAGGAACAGTGCGATTTGCATGCAGAACCACTGATCGTTTCGGAAACCGCCTGACCGGGTCTATCCGGGAAAGCCGGGCAGCACCCGGTAGCGGTAGTAGTAATGCATGCCTATGCCCCGGCTCCCCAGAAAAATCATGAATGCAAGCCACAGTCCGTGATTGCCGAGGAAGCGAAACGCGAACCAGGCGGGAATGAACACGAGGAAGGTCGACGCGAGCATGCTGTTTCGCATTTCTTTTGCACGCGTCGCCCCGACAAATACGCCATCGTAGAGATAGGCCCACAGTGCGACTACTGGCGCCATAATCACCCAGGGAAGATATCGCAGCGTCGTATTGACTACCTCGGGTATGTCGGTCAGCAAGCGGATGATCATTGGCCCGGTAAGCCAGAACAGGATGCTGAATCCAACGGCGGCGTAGAACGACCAGCGCATCGTGAGTTGCACCGAGCGTTGCAGCGCTTTCCGGTCTCGCGCACCCACTGCTCTCCCAACCAGTGCTTCCGCGGCATGAGCCAGTCCGTCCAGTGCGAACGAAAGCAGGTTCATGAGGTTCATGAGAACGGCGTTGGCCGCGAGTATCAAGCCTCCCATACGCGCGCCCGCTGCGGTGACGAACGCGAACGTAAACATCAGCGCCATTGTGCGAATAAAGAGATTCGCATTAATCGAAAAGAACTCTGCGTACTCTTTGAGGTTTGTCAGGTGAGAAACGACCAGGTGACCACCGCGACGCCGCAGCTCGGAAATCGCGAAACTGATGCCAACCGCAACGCCAGTGAACTCAGCGATTACTGACGCCGCAGCGACACCATCTACTTTCATGCCAAGAACAAGTACGAACAGAAGATCGAGCGCAATGTTCGTCAGGTTGATGGCGAGCACGATATAGAGTGGAACACGTGCATTCTGCAGGCCGATGAACCAGCCGATGAGCGCATAGTTGGCAAGTGTTGCCGGCGCGCTCCAGATGCGTATTGAAAAGTACTCGCTGGCGAAACCCGCAACTTCAGGCTCGGGACCGAGCAGGGTCATTGCCAGTGTGTTGAGCGGCGCTTGCAACAGGATCAGTGCTGTCGCGATTACCGTGGAAACAACTAATGCCTGTCCGAGTGCGACTCTAAGCCCGTCATCATCATTCGCTCCAAATCGTTGTGCGGTGATTCCCGTCGTGCCCATGCGCAGGAAATTTACGCCGCTGTAGAGGAAGCTGAATATCATCGAGCCGATGGCAACCGCGCCAAGATACACGGCATTGTCGAGATGGCCGGTTACACCTGTATCGACCATGCCAAGCAACGGCACGGTGATGTTCGAAAGAATCATCGGCGCAGCGATGCGCCAGACGTCACGGTTTTGTGGTATCTGGGAGATGTAAACTGTCCCTGAAACTGCTAGACGGGTATTCCGAGGCGCCGATACAGGTTTGCGAGTAGCCATGCCGGCGCGATCATCATGAGCTGAATATCGTGAACAACTGCCCTTAGTCCGCCTTTCTGGTAGTGCCCGAGGTAAAGACCAACGATGCTGGCTACAATCAGGCCGCTCGAAATCCGGACCAGCGACAATGATGAGTCGACCAGCCAAAGTTGTACGGCTGTTACACCGACCACAAATGGCAGCATGCCGATCGCGAGCGAAATGGAAATGATGAAATAGTAAACCACGGCAGCCATCAGGAAGGCGCTGCCCCAGTTGAGAACCGGCGAGATTTTGACGAATTCCTGCGGAATCGGCAGCGACCACAGCACGCCAACGGTGCCCAGCACCAGGAGTGGAACCGACAGCCAGTAAATCCCGGGGTTCGTTATGTCAGTATGGCTGTCGCCATAGTCGGATAACCACCGATCTGTCTCGGACACCACGATCCCCCGCACTCCGCCGTAACCAGGCGACATATTCTACACACAGGGCGGACCTTGCAAATAACAGTTTGTGAAGGCCAAAAACGAGAACTGCTGCCCAACTTTGTCGGATATTGCTGCCAGACTTCGATTCTTCAGACACTGTTCAGGAACGGGGCCTAAGATTAGCGTCCCGGACTTCGCAAAGGGTCACCAACTTACTTATGTAAGCTGGGAAAGAGGTATGGCTATGAATATCAAGATACTGAAAGTCGTTATGATTACCGCAGGATTAACCGTCGCACTGAGCGGTTGCGAAACGTTCAAAACCATTAACCCGTTTACGCAAGAGCCGGAAACGAGCAATGCAGCCAAGGGTGCAATGATTGGCGCAGCAGCCGGTGTCGCGGTTGGACTGGCGTCCGGTGATGATGCGGTCGAGCGCAGGCAGCGTGCATTAATACTTGCAGGCGTGGGTGCGCTTGCGGGTGGTGCAATCGGTTACTACATGGACCAGCAGGAAGCCAAGTTGCGAGCAGAGCTGCAGGGTACCGGTGTCAGTGTTACCCGTATCGGCGACAACATTACGCTGAATATGCCTGGCAACGTTACGTTTGCGACCAACAGTTCGGATCTGAGTCCGGCTTTCTTCGATGTACTCAGTTCCGTATCAAAGGTATTGGCCGAATTTGACCAGACTGTGGTCGAGGTTGCAGGGCATACGGACAGCAGTGGTTCGGACGCCTACAACCAGAGCCTGTCGGAGCGGCGTGCCAGTTCGGTAGCGCAGTATCTTCAGTCGCAGGGAATAATTAACGAGCGTCTGCTGACGGTAGGCCTCGGCGAAAGCATGCCGGTCGCCGATAATTCGCTATCAAGCGGCAAACAGGCAAATCGCCGGGTCGAAATCACGATGGTTCCGGTTACGTCTTGAGGGTACCTCCTACTATCCTCGAATGATTCGCGGCAGGATCAGCTGATGACGCGGGCAGATTGATCGTGGGTTCTGATAGGCAGCGCCGGCGAACGCCTGCAAGTAGGACCGCAGGTCGCGCAAGTTGACGATCTCGTCAACGAACCCGTGATGGGCGCAATAGAGAGGATCCGATGTATCCCGATAGCGCTGCGCGAGCTCATTCATTTTTTCGATAACCGGTTCGAGTGGCCGGTCAGCGTCTTTCTCTTTGACTGCCCGCCGTGCATACATTGCCACCGCCGCTGTTTCTCCGTGCATCACCGCTATGTCGGTGGCTGCTGTACCGAGAGTAAACACGTTGTGGCGATTCGCATTCGGGCCACCGAGTACATAATGCGCTGCTGCACTGCCCTTGCGAAGGACGACGAGCATCAGGGGAACATCGGTCTGCTGGATTGAATAAATCAGCGACTGGCCGAGCCCCAAAAGCTCGGCGCGTTCAGCCACGTCGCCGACATCAATGCCTGTCGTATCCTGAAACCAAATCATCGGCACGCGATCACGACCGCAAAGGGTGACGAACTCATTCATCTTGATCAGTCCCTGACGGTAAAGTTTGCCGCCGATGCCGGGATAGTCGCCGTACTCCGGATAATTCTTCCCGAGAAAGCCCTGCCGGTTGCCGATACAGCCGACAAGCATGCCGTCGACCTTGCAGAGGCCGGTGTACATTTCCGGTCCATAGTCCGGACGAAACTCCAGGTGCTCGCTGCCGTCGACAAGCCGTGCAAGGACCTGCTCGAAGTCATAGGTCTCTTTCTGGTTAAAAGGGAGCAGGCTGTACAGGTCTTTTGCCGGAAATCCGGGGTCAGCCGGTTTTGCAACACGGAAGAATTCCGGCGCGTAGGCAGGTGTGCCCTTCATGTAGTCTTTGATGCCGTCAAGAACGCCGGTCTCTTCTTCATAGACGTGAGAAAAGAAGCCGGTATGCTCAAAGTGTGTCTCTACATTGCCCGGAGGCCGACCGGAAAACTCGCGGGTTTTCGTAATAATTTCTTCGAGCATTGCCACGTCAAATCCGCCACGCGGCGCCATGCCGGAAACAATCCCCACGCCGCCGACAGCCATGTTGGCATCCTTATGCGCTAACAGGATTGTCGGGCTGATACTCTGATAACCGCCGCCTGCAGGATTGGTCCCGTAAATCCCTGCGAGCACCGGGACACCCGCCTGAGCAAGTTCGGCATGCCGGTAAAAAGGTGTGCCGGCACCGCGTCGGTTGGCATAAAACTTCTCCTGCTCGGTCAGCTTCGCGCCGCTGCAATTGACCAGCCAGACGAGCGGAATGTTCAGTCGCTGCGCCAGATCGGTGATGCGCAGGATGTTTTCGGATTGTCCGGGCAACCAGGCACCAGCCATGATCTTGTTGTCAAAACCGATGACGACCGCCCAGTGTCCCTCGATTTTCGCCAGGCCGTCGACGACATTGGTCGTGCCTTCGGTATTGTCGAGAGGGTTGTACAAAGTATGCAACGGCGTCCAGCTTCCAGGATCGACCAGGTAC
>JADFGH010000361.1 GCA_022567775.1 Pseudomonadota bacterium
ATGTCGCCTTTGACGGCGGTCTTGACGGGGGCGCCCTGCTCTTTCCAGTCGGGATAAAGCTCATCCAACGCGCGCGGTTCGAAAACATTGCCGCTCAATATATGCGCGCCAATCTCGGATCCCTTTTCGACGACGACCACTGACATCTCTTTACCGTCTGCTGCGGCCAATTGCGAGAGGCGGCAGGCGGCAGCGAGACCGGACGGCCCGCCACCGACGATCACGACATCAAATTCCATCGATTCCCGTTCCGCATGCTCGGACATATCTATTTCTTCTTATCAGGGCCCACGCATTCTAACATTGCAATCGCTTTACACGAGTTGTTGAAGCCGCTGTAATCGGCGGTCATCGAATGGGGAAATACTTGGGCATCCAGCAAGCATACGCAGCCACCGTAATGAGGTGCGGTCAGGTCGAAGATCAGGCACAGCTGCGGGTGGTTGATGCACTGCAGAAACTGGAGAAGCAGATTCTCCGCGCCGAAACGCTGACCGCCAGGTTGCGGCGACTCCTGCCCGGTTCATCTCGCGGCCGCCCACGCGGCATCTACCTGTGGGGCGGCGTCGGACGTGGCAAGACGTTTCTGATGGATCTCTTTTTCGGCTCGCTGAACATCGAAAAGAAGAAACGCATTCACTTTCACCGCATGATGCGTGATATCCACGCGCGACTGAAAACCCTGAACGACGTTGAAGACCCGCTGGACCGCGTCGCCGCCGACATCGCCTCCGAAACCCTTGTGCTTTGCTTTGACGAATTTTTCGTCAGCGATATTGGCGACGCCATGATTCTTGGCAGGCTGCTTGAAGGACTCTTCGACCGCGGCGTCGTTCTCGTGACGACGTCGAACGCGCGACCTGCCGATCTGTACAAAGACGGTTTGCAGCGCGAGCGTTTCCTGCCAACCATAGCATTACTCGAACAACATACGAGCGTGATCGAGCTGGACGGCGACACCGACTATCGCCTGAAACTTTTGCAGGAGGCCGGCACGTTTTTTTCTCCATCAGGTAATGTGGCTAACGCCAGCCTGATGCACTACTTCGAAGAAATCGCATCGGGGGAAACTGTCGAGAACCATGTGCTCGATGTTCTCGGTCGTGACGTGCAAACCCAACGCTGCGCCAAGGGCGTTGTCTGGTTCGACTTTATGGACATCTGTGACGGCCCACGCAGTCAGGAAGATTACATCGAGATCGCACGCTGGTACCCAACCGTGATCGTTTCGGATATGCCGGTGCTGAACCGGGAACTGGAAAACCCGGCACGCCGGTTCATTGCGATGGTGGACGAATTCTATGATCGCAGGGTCAAACTGATCGTCTCGGCCGACGCCAGTGTCGACATGCTGTACCAGGGCAATCGCCTGCAGTTCGAATTCGAACGAACAGCCAGCCGGCTCACCGAAATGCAGTCAAACGACTACCTCCACGCAGCGCATTTGGCCTGATGCGCACTGCAAACAGCTGCGTGAGCAGCTGTTACACTTTATGATGCAGTGCAGTAGTATTGCCCGCCCAGAATTCAGCCGCCGGGGAACCTCCTGACCGTGGATAAGAAGAACGATAGAGAACTGATTTTAGAGGACTTTTTGCCGTACCGGCTGGCAATCCTGTCGCATACGGTCAGTTCGTCGATTGCCCGCGCGTACGACCAGCGCTTCGGTCTGACGATTCCGGAGTGGCGGGTTATCGCCATCCTCGGCCGTTTCCCGGGCCTTTCCGCGGTCGAGGTTGCCAAACGTACGATGCTGGACAAGGTTGCCGTCAGCAGGGCCGTCACCAAATTGATCAAGGGCGGCCGCATTGACCGGCAATTCGCTGACGCCGACCGCCGTCGTTCGATTCTGAATCTCTCCGCGGACGGACGCAAGGTTCACGATGAAGTCGCGCCGCTGGCCTTACGGATTGAAGACGACCTTTTGCGCGGCTTGACTGACGATCAGATCGGGACGCTGAATGAGGTCATTGAACGCTTACTGGCGCGTGCTCGTTTGATAGGCGCGCCGTAAAAAGCGCCTCAGCGGGCGATTGCGGATCTCCGAACGATTGCACTAAAGATCAATCCGCACCGTCCAGTCGAGCACCTTTTATCGATGCAGGCGGATTGGGCCTTGGGTTATAATCGCGGCCCGTCGCGTACAGGGTGACAGGCTTTAGTCCGCAGCATGTAATGCGGACCACGAATAAGAGTCCTGCCAGATCCCGATTTGGAGCACTTCTTGGAAACCATTGCGGATTTCGAGGTTCAGTACAGCCAGTTTCTGAATCCGGAAGGCAAACCAAGCTCGGACATTCCCGAGCTTGCGAGAGAGCCAGACACACTGATCGGCTTGTACCGCGCAATGACGGAAACGCGGGTGTTCGATACCAAAGCCGTGAACCTGCAGCGCACCGGCAAACTCGGTACCTATGCATCCTCACTCGGTCACGAGGCAGCACACGTCGGCATCGCTGCTGCAATGCGGGAGGATGATGTGCTTGCGCCGAGCTATCGTGAAACCGGCACCATGCTATACCGCGGCGTCAGGATGGAAGAGTTACTGCTGTACTGGGGCGGTGACGAACGCGGCAGCGATTTCGCCGATGTGAAAAACGACTTTCCCTACTGCGTGCCAATTGCAACGCAGTGTTTACATGCCGCCGGCGCAGCAATGGCCTTTC
>JADFGH010000362.1 GCA_022567775.1 Pseudomonadota bacterium
GTGTGGAATGCTCCGGCCATTGATAATGCAAGTTCGCGCAAAGGAAATCAGGCCAATATTACGGTCCATGGTTCCGATCCCCGGGTTAACGGCGCGGGCAAACTGTTCTTCGGTGACCGCCACATTGGTAACCTGCAGAGCCCAGGGCTCGTGGTCCAGATGAGCCAGCACCTGTGCGGCCAGCAACTGATCATGCGACGGGCCGTTGCCGACAAACTGCATGCCAATGACGGCAGCCAGTGCAAAACTGGCGGCAATGCCGATCCAGGCAGGCGTCGTGATTTTCGATACTCGCCTGAATGGCAGATTGACGACGTTCCCGTCTTCCTCGCCGATCGGCGGCAGGTCCGGGATTTTCAGTTCAGGGACGTCGATAGCGAGCGCCCTGGCAATGGTTAAGTCCAGCGCTTGTATCTCTGCCCGGTAGGCACTACAGGATTCGCACACAGCAGCATGCCCGGCGCCACCTTCAAATGACTCCGATGGATCTGCTGCTATTGCTTCTCTGTAGTTCTCGCAATTCATAATTTTTCCGGAGGCGATCATGCTGCTGCCTCCTTTGCCACTTCTTCCTTCAACTTGATGCGCGCCCGGTGCAATCTTGTCAGCACTGCGCCCGGTTTGATGCCCATCAGCTCTGCAATCTCTTTCGTGCTGTGTCCCATCAGGACCTGTAGCACCAGTGGTTCACGGTAGTCGTCGCCGAGCCGGTACAAAGCCTCACGCATTTCGTCCACATTCGGGTCCTCGGTCTCGGCCAGCATGGCCGACTGGCCCGGGGTCAGACTGTCGATATCGACAGTTTCCAAACGCTTCCTTTCGAAATACCGCGCATTTTCCCGGCGCACAATCGTCAACAACCAGGATTTCGCCGCACCGTCCTCTCGTAGCGCATCCAGTGACTTCCAGGCCCTGAAAAGCGACTCCTGGACGACTTCTTCGGCGATTCCCGGATCGCGGCACAACCATGCCGCGTACCGGTACAAATCCTTGTGAAGCACGCTGACAACCCTGTCAAAGCGCTGTCTGCGCTTCAAGTCCGCATTACTGCTACTCATACGAGGTGACCCGTTTCCCTAAGCAATTATTACCCGCCCTTGGTGTTTTTGTGATTCAGGCGTGGAAACCCTACCGAAATACAGGGAAAATCCAAGCTTCGTGGGCGCAAGACATTGATATGAGACCATTCACAAGGGCTTTGTTCCCCGCAACTCGCATGCGCCGGACCCGCCGCAGCGCAGCTTTGCGCCGGCTTACGGCCGAAACCGGTCTCGGTTCGTCGGATCTGATCTACCCGCTTTTCGTGCTCGATGGCGAGGGTCGCTCCGAGCCGGTCGAATCAATGCCGGGGATTTGCAGACAAAGTATCGATGGCCTGCTGAAAGAGGCAGCCGTTGCCCACGCGCTCGGAATTCCCGCCATTGCCCTGTTTCCGGTGGTCGATGCCGGACAAAAAAGCCTGCAAGGCGAGGAATGTGCGAACCCGGATGGCCTCGTGCAGCGGACCGTGCGCGCACTCAAGAGCGAACTGCCGGAGCTTGCGGTGATCACCGACGTGGCCCTTGATCCTTACACCACGCACGGTCAGGACGGCATTATCGACGAATCAGGCTATGTGCTGAATGACGAGACTCTCGAGATGCTGGTACGCCAGGCCGTATCACATGCCGATGCCGGTGCGGATGTGGTCGCGCCGTCCGACATGATGGACGGGCGGATTGGCGCGATTCGCAGTGCCCTGGAATCACAGGGGCATTGCAATACGGTCATCCTGGCCTACGCCGCCAAATATGCCTCCTGTTTTTACGGGCCATTCCGCGACGCGGTCGGCTCAACCATTAACCTTGCCGGTGCTGACAAGCGCAATTACCAGATGGACCCGGCGAACAGTGATGAGGCACTGCACGAAGTTAGCCTGGACCTGGCAGAGGGCGCCGACATGGTCATGGTAAAGCCCGCCATGCCCTGCCTGGATGTCATCAGGCGAGTGCGGGACGAGTTCCAGGTGCCCACACTGGCCTACCAGGTCAGTGGCGAGTACGCGATGATCAAGGCGGCAGGTCTTGCAGGCTGGCTTGACGAGCGATCGGCTGCGCTCGAGGCACTGCTTTCGATCAAGCGTGCCGGCGCCTGCGCCATACTGAGCTACTACGCATTACAGGCAGCTCGCTGGCTGGCCGAGTAGCTGTTCCAATGAGCAATGCGCCCGAAGCCACTACCGTCATCGACCGCTACGCTGTTATGGGCGATCCGGTATCGCATAGCCGCTCGCCGGTGATTCACCGGCTGTTCGCCCTGCAAACCGGACAGAGTATTCAGTACGAGCTGCTGCAGGTTGCGCCCGACAAGCTGGAATCGGCGATCAGGCAATTTGCAAAAACCGGGGGCAAGGGCCTGAACATTACGCTACCGCACAAGAGCGAGGTAACGCGGCTCGTTGACGACATGAGTGAGCGCGCCAGCAATGCCGGAGCCGTCAATACGCTGGTGTTTCAGGATGGCGAAATTTTCGGCGACAACACGGACGGTGTCGGTTTGCTGCGTGATCTGCAGGAGAATCTCGAGTTGACGCTCGAGGGCGCAAACATCCTGATCCTTGGTGCGGGTGGCTCGACCCGCGGCATTATCTCGCCGCTCCTGGAGGCCAGACCTGAATCACTGATGA
>JADFGH010000046.1 GCA_022567775.1 Pseudomonadota bacterium
ACTCGAAAGGCTACGGCTCCGATCCGCTGCGAACGATCTGGCTTTACCGCGATTGGGTGAACGACGCCTTCAACCGAAACATCCCCTTCGATCAGTTCACCGTCGAGCAGCTTGCCGGCGACCTGTTGCCGAACGCCACGCGGCAACAGTTGATCGCCACGGCTTTTCACCGCAACACCATGACCAACACCGAAGGGGGCACGAGCGACGAGGAATTTCGCGTGGCCGCCGTGAAGGATCGCGTCGATACGACCGGGCTGATTTGGCTGGGACTTTCGGTGGGCTGCGCCAAGTGCCACTCGCACAAATACGACCCCATCTCCCAGACCGAATATTATCAACTGTTCGCCGTCTTCAACCAGACCACCGATACCGATCGCTACGACGATGCGCCCAAACGGGCATTGCCCTCCGCATTTCATTACCAACAGCACAAAGAACTCGTCGAGCAGTTGGCAGCAGCACGCAAGAGGCTCAAAGACTCTTCCACCAACACGGAAGCGACGTTGAAGCAGATCGCCGAGTTGGAGCGTCAATTGGAGAAAAAAGTGTTGGCGATGAAACCGCCGGCTGTCCCGGTGATGCAGGAATTGCCCGAGCAGAAGCGCCGCAGCACGCGTTTGCTGATCAAAGGCGATTTCCTCAACCCCGGGCCCGAGGTTCAGGCGGGCGTTCCCAAGTCGCTGCATTCCATGCCCACTGGCGGAGCGATGAACCGGCTGGGACTGGCGCGCTGGCTGATGGACAAGGACAACCCGCTAACGGCCCGGGTGCTGGTGAATCGGGTGTGGATGAATCATTTTGGCCGCGGGCTGGTCAATACGCCGGCCGATTTCGGCGCCACCGGCGAAGCGCCCACGCATCCACAATTGCTCGACTGGCTGGCGCGCTATGCCTATCCGGCGGAGGAGGCATTCGCCGATGCCGAACATGCGCATGCGGTTGCCGGGTTTTTTGTCGATGAACTCCTGCGGAACGGCACTACTACTGCCCTGGTGTTTGCGAGTGTACATCCGCAGTCGGTCGACGCGATTTTCAAGGCGGCAGACACCCGCGGCATGCGATTGCTGGCAGGCAAGGTGCTTATGGATGAGAACTGTCCGGAAGCACTCAGGGACAGTCCGGAGTCTGCTTATGCGGAGAGCCGGCAGCTGATCGAGAAATGGCACGGCAAGAATCGTCTCGGTTATGCGATTACGCCGCGCTTTGCCGTCACCTCCAGCGAAGCGCAACTGAAGGCCGCCGGCAGGCTGGCCCGGGAGTTTCCCGAAGTGCATGTGCAGTCACACCTGGCGGAAAATCACGACGAAATCGAACTGGTCGCGAAACAGTTTCCCTGGAGCCGCAGTTATCTCGATGTTTACGAGCAACTGGGACTGGTCCGTGAGCGGTCTGTTTTCGCCCACTGCCTGCACCTCGATGACCAGGACCGGGAGCAATTGGCGAAACTCGGAGCTGCAATCGCGTTTTGTCCGACCTCAAACCTGTTTCTTGGCAGCGGCCTGTTCGATCTGCGTGCAGCAAAAGACTGCGGAATTCGTACGGGAGTCGGCACGGATGTGGGGGGCGGCACCAGCCTGAACATGTTCAGGACCCTGAGCGAGGCGTACAAGGTGCTGCAACTTCAGGGGCAGTCATTGCCGGGTTCCAGGGCCTTGTATCTCGCGACTTTGGGCGCTGCCAGTGCGCTTTATCTTGATGACAGGATCGGCAACTTCATTGCGGGCAAGGAAGCGGACTTCGTCGTGCTCGATTATTCTGCGTCATCGATTACGCGGCGCCGCCTGTCACGCTGTCAGGACATTACGGAAAAACTCTTCGCATTGATCATGCTCGGCGACGATCGATCGATTGCCGAAACCTATGTAATGGGCAATTCCGTTTCATGAAACCTTGCTGCGAGCTTCGACCAGTGCTTCCAGTCGCTCAATGACCGGTAGAATTTCCGGTTTGTGATGCCGCAGTTCCGCCAGGGACAAGCCGCTCAATTCATAAGGCAGGATCAGCCAGTCGGCTGTCTCGTGCACATAAAAATCCGGAGCACGAATGGTCTTTTCGGTGGGCCGGTACCAGACCGTCGCAATGCGTATGTCTTGGGGCAAATTCCGTCGTGATTTTTTCGATAAGGCCTTGATGACGGCATTGACGCTTGAACCAGTACTGTAGACATCGTCGACGATCAGCATCGAATGTTCGGCGCAGACACGTTCGTGCAAATAACGCAGGCCGTGTACGCGTATCGCGCCTGCCTTGTCGACCATTTTCGAATAGTCTTCCTGACCACGATAAGAAGTCCGGATTGCGATGTGATCCGTCTTGCAGCCGAGAAAATCAAGCCCTTCCTGAACCGCAATACCCACTGCGCTGCCCCCGCGCCACAGACCGACCAGGAAATCAGGCATGAACCCGGAGTTGATGACGTTGACCGCGAGTTGGAAAGAATCCAGCAACAATTCATTGGCGGCAATATAGGATTTGTTCATTTTTGTTCTTGTAATTTTGACCGTGTAGTATTGTTCGCAGCCATCTTGCGACCATTATAACGACGATTGTAACGCCACACAGGCTAACCCATGGACAAGACCATCATCTCCGCACAGGAACTCCTTGAGGATTCTTTTCGACTCGGCGTGAAAGTTCTTGAAAGCGGGTTCGAGCCAACGATGATCATCGCGATCTGGCGAGGTGGTACGCCGGTCGGCATGGCGTTGCAGGAAATCCTCGCCTACTGTGGTATCGAAGCCGACCATATTGCGATCCGCACCTCATCTTATACCGGTGTCGACCAGCGCGGCGCAGTGGCAGTGCATGGCCTCAATTACATGGTCAAGAAAGTCTCCTGTGACGATCGCGTGCTTATCGTCGATGACGTGTTCGATACGGGGAATACGATCAAGGCGGTTATCGATGAGATAACGATGCGCGCGCGCGGCAACACCCCCGGGGATATGCGCGTCGCGGTGCCGTGGTACAAACCGACAAGAAACAAGACGGATCTCGTTCCCGACTACTATATCCGGGAAACGGCAGAGTGGCTGGTATTTCCACATGAGCTGGATGCACTCACGCCAGATGAGATGCGAAAGGTCCGGCCAAAATTACACGCAATCATTCACGGATCCCGGTCTACTGCCGCTTAGAGCGCAGCGGCTTCTTACCAGTGCAGACGCCAGCCGCTGCCAACTGAGGCACTGCGGCGGCGCTTGCGCATGCGGGCGTGCAGCGCCGCGCGTTTGTCGGCCAGCCATTCTTCGCGCTCGACGTGCGGGTCCTGGCCTTTCTCCTTGCGTCGCGCTTCCTCTGCCTCGCGGAAGGTGCAGAATTCTTCGTAAGACTCGATCTCGGCGCTGAGTTCGCGGATGACGATTTCCACGTAAATGGCGTCGTCGAGAAAGCCGAGGCCCGGCACATGATCCGGAATCAGGTCCTCGGGATCGCAGAAATAGACCAGGGCGCCCAGAACGCGATTACGTTCTTTCTCGCTCAGCTGCCACTCTTCGTCGCTAACCATGTTAATCACCACTTCCAGCTTGGTCAGCCGATCGGCGATAAATTCGGGCAGGTCAGTCGATTTCGCGTCACTGATCAATTGCCTTGCAGCAGCTTCGATAGAAGCATTGGATTCCCCGCCTTCCATTGCCGATTTTGCTTTATCGACGATTCCCTGGAAGTGCTCGAGATCCTGATCGCTTAACGTAAAAGTAATATCAAGTGGCATGACTAACCGTCCTTATTTTGAATTCAGATTTCTGGACCAGGCAGGGTGTTGCGATGGCGATTACTGCCCGCCGTGCTCCACCTGCAATCGCTCACTTCGGCCCGCAAATCCTTTATGTCGATTGCTTATTTCTTTGGTTTAACTGTGCGGCCCGCAGGGTGAACACTTCGGATTGTATACGGATCGGACAGGATCGGCCATTTCGATTGGCAGTTTCACCGCGATCCATGCCTTGATGCCACGCAGCCGGCCCACCATACTGCGCTTTTTTCCGGGCAGGCAGAGGAAATACTGTGCCCCAGGCGGATCCGTTTGCGGTAATAGAAACCGAGGCCCCTCAACTGGACGCTAGCGAAGTCCTGCAACTTGTGCGGGAGCATTACGGCCTTGAGGCACGGCTCGAAGCCCTGCTAAGCGAGCGCGATCAGAATTTTCTCTTGCGGTGTGACGATGGCCGTCAGTTTGTTGTGAAAATCGTCAACGCCGCCGAGGATCCGCTTGCCACAGATTTCCAGAGTCAGGCGCTGCTGTACCTGGAAGCGCACCTGGCAAACAATGACTGCCCGATCAATGTTCCGCGAATATTGCGAACCACAGGCGGCAGGACGCACCTGCCAGTAACCTCAGCCGGCGCACAACATGTGATGCGAGTTATCACTTACCTGGCCGGCATTCCATTGGGCAACACGCCGGCGTCGCCGGTCCTGTGCCGCCGCCTGGGTGTCTGCCTGGCACATTTAGGGAGGGCGCTGCACGGGTTTGATCATCCGGGCAGCGATCATGGTTTGCTTTGGGATATGCAACAAGCGTTGCAGTTGCGCAGGATACTCGAGCACGTTTCCGACCGGGATCTGCGACGGCATATCGCGCAGACTCTGGACGATTTTGAAGCCCATGCTTTGTCGCAATTCAAGGATGCCCGCTCGCAGGTCATTCACAGCGATCTTAACCCGGAGAATGTGCTGATCGATCCCGAAGATCGCTCGAGCATTACCGGCGTTATAGATTTCGGCGACATGCTAAAGGCACCGCTGATCGTCGACGTGGCCATCGGCGCGTCCTACCTGCGTGCAACGGTTGGCAATCCGCTGGCAGGGATCGCGGAATTCCTCGTGGGTTATCACTCCGTAACGCCACTCGAAATATCTGAAATCGATATGCTTTTCGATCTGATCAAAACACGCCTGGCTACGTCGATCTCCATCCTGTCCTGGCGGGCGACACTACGTGGTGCGGACGATCCGTACCTGACAGGCAGCGTGGCGTCGGCGAGTAGTGCCGCAGAATTCCTGAAGATTCTCCGGGAATTGCCGCGCGAAAACGTGCAGCAGACATTCAGGCAGATTTGCGCGTCAACTCAATCGCTGACGTAGGGATTGAATCCACCGGCGTCGACCTCTGCCGCTTCAGATTCCTGTTCTTCATCATCGTCGGCGAGGACCCGCCGCAGCGCCTGCAGGCTGACCAGCGACAGATGCTCATTATCGGCGTAATCGTGTAACGGCTGGACGGTGACATCCTCTGGCCGGCTCAGTTTTGGTAAATCCTGGCCGCTGTCGACAATTGTCTGTAATTCATCGTCCTCGATAATTTCGAAATAACCAGTCGCCGGGTCCCTGGCGAGTACGCCCTCAACGGTCGTCTTTGCCGCCTCTTCGACGGCCTTTCGATTCTTCGCATCATTCGACGACAGTATCTGTTTCAGAATCTGCGTACTGACGAGTTCAAGCACTGCGTTTTCCGTGGAATCTGCCGGGACGGAACGAACCTGTCCATCCGCTTTGATTTTCGACGGCCGCCGGACCAGGACTCTCACTGACTTGTCGTCACTCATTTTTTAATTCTGTGCCATGCCAGGCCGGGGGCCTATCGACTGCATCACACAACGCTTTGAAGCGAAAGAAACTGAGGGCACAGAGGGAGCCACATTAAGGGTAATTTCCGGCCATAATTTCCAGGCTGTGAAAAAATAACCACCTGTGGGCCATCTGATCGCCAAAAGCTGTGGAACAGGTCCCAGAATCAGTGGCTTGCGGCCATTACAATTGCACATATTCCGGTATTTGGACCGGTCTCAGGCCCTGAGAGTTACGGTGTGATAAACCTCGACTTTGTCTTGTCAATTCTGCTGGCTTTCGGCGCAGTTGGCTACCTGGTGCTTGCGATGCGCATGCTGGGCGGCCAACGCGCAATTGGCAGCCTGGCAATGGGCGTGACCTTCCTGATGATCGCTTTGTGGGTCCTCGGTGGAGCAATCGAATTGCTGGCGCCTTCATTGCCGGTCTTCATGCTCGGCAGATTCGGGCACTATATCGGCACCGGCCTGGTCCCTGTCGGTATCCTGGTATGCTTCCGCGAGTACACGGGAAGCCAGACCTCCAAAACCACGATAGCGGCGCTGCTGATCATTCCCGTATTGTCGCTCGTGATCGCAGCAACAAATTTCTGGCACCAGTTCATGTGGTTTTACCCGGCCACCAATGCTGCCGGCGAGTTCCTGACCCGGCCGGTGGCCTGGGGACCTTATTTTCTCTTCGTGCACGCGCCCTTCGGTTACCTGGTTGTCGGCGCCAGTATTCTGACGCTTCTGCTGCATAGTTCAGCGGTCGCCCCGGCGCACCGTCGCGGATTGTTTCTCATCGTCGGTTCTGCAATAGCCCCGGCCATCACCGCTGTCTTTTACGATACCGGCATCGGGCCCAACACGATTTCGATATTGCCGCTCGTTTTCGCATGGATGCTGCCGATCTATGCCTGGCTGCTGCTCCGTGAACAGATCATCGACTTCAGTCCGATCGCGTACGAGACTGTGTTTCAGAATATGCAGGACCCGGTTATCGTGGTTGACAACAATGAACGTGTCATCGGCCTGAATCACGGAGCTGAGATACTGCTGAACATTTCCGAGCGTGAGGCGCTGCGAGAATCCCTTGACAAAGTGTTTGGCGAAGAGGTGCCGGAAGTGCACGCTGCCCTTAAAACCGGACTGCCACAGAAAATGTTGACCTATACCGGCCGTTTCCTGCACTTGCAGGTGACCCCGATCGCTACCAACAAGGGAACGGCGCGAAACGGTCGTGTGTTGATGTTTCGCGATGTCAGCGACGTAGAGAAAGCGCAGCGGGAAGTGCAAAGCAGTGAAAAACTTCTGCGCACGCTGATCGATCATTCCCTTAACGGCATCATTCGACTCAGCTGGATCCCGGTGGATGGCGATCACGACCATAATGAACTTTGCTGCATATTTGCGAATGCCGCAGCCGGGCGTTTCCTTAATGTTGAACCGGACGAGATGATCAACTGTTCCGCGGCAGACGTGGTCAGGCTGTTTTCGAAGGGCATGGAATCTGAGGACGCGGATTCGCTGCTGGAGCGGTTCCTTGAAGCGGCGCAGAACGGAGCGCTGTTCGAAACGGACGTAAGGGCCGATGTGGATGGGGAAGCACGGTGGTTGCATGTGATCAGCGAACCGGTGGGCGAGGACGTGGCGGTAACGTTCATTGACATCACTGACGACAGGGTAAAGGAATTGCAGATGGAATCGATCGCCCTGTGCGATCCGTTAACCGGCGTCCTGAACCGGCGCGGATTCGAAAAACAGGCGTCCCGCCTGTTATCAGAAAGCGCGGACGACGCAACTGGTGCGCTGCTCTTTGTTGACCTGAATGACTTCAAAAAAATCAACGATCAGTGCGGCCATGAAATCGGTGACCAGTTACTGACAATCGCCGCGGAAAGGCTCAGGAACAGCCTCCGATCCTGCGATATTATTGGCCGTCCCGGCGGTGATGAGTTCGTGGCACTCGTGCCGGACGTCACGGGAGAGGTTGCCGAGAAGCTGGCAACGCGGCTGACCAATGCTCTTGAACAGCGCTACCTTATTGGCGAAGAAACGCTGCACTGCGCTGCGGCGATTGGCCTTGCGCTCTATCCTGAACATGCCAGTACGCTGACCGGTCTGCTGCGCGCCGCAGACCAGGCGATGTATCGCGCCAAGGCACGCTGCCGCGGCGTGGTCGACATTGATGGGACCGATCTGCTTGAGAAGGCCGTCTGATAAATCAGCCCATCTGGCTCACCGCTGTAATAAACTCCGTGTGCAGGCGGTCTGATCGACTGTCCAGTAAAGGAGTATTTGTCATGGCATTTGGCCGCAACCTGATTTACGTCGCATTCCTGGCGCTTTTGCTCGGAACGATGATCCTGTCGCATTCGAACCGCGCCATCGCGGAAGACTACGCGGCGCTGCCAGCGAGCGCGGAGCTGACCACGCCTCTGAAGAGCGGCGACCGGGCGCCCAAATTTACCGTCCGCACTGTCGATGACAAACCCTATGTGTTTGATCCGGACAATCTTGAAAACCCGACCATACTGATCTCGTTCCGGGGCGGCTGGTGCCCATACTGCAACATGCATCTCTCCGAGTTGCGCACCGTCATTCCCGAGATCAGGGAGAGCGGCTACGACATACTGTTTCTCAGCAATGACCGGCCTGAACTTCTTTATTCGAGTCTGAAGCAGGAAACGCAGGACGACATCGACGGGCTGGACTACGTCATCCTTTCTGACGCGGATATGAACGCAGCGATGGCGCTTGGTACGGCCTTCAGGACCGACAAGGGCCTGACAGATTACCTGGAAAAAAAAGGGCGGGATGTCGCCGGTTCTTCGATCGGCAAGCACAATGCGCTGGCCGTGCCAGCGGTGTACGTTATCGACCGGTCCGGAAAGATCGTTTTCGATTTTGTCCAGCCGGATTACAAGATCCGACTGTCGGCGGATGACCTGTTAAGTGCTGCCAAGGCAGCTCTCTAAACAAAAGACGCCTTAAAAACCGAAAAACCCTGCACTGGCGGGCCATCAAAGTGGCCCGCCAGTGCGTTTATGTGGCAGTCTAGCCGCCTCAATGAACTGCCTATAGGAATAGCGCGATGACAAACGGCAGCGGACCGATTGCGCGTATCGTAACAGCAGCAACCAAGGTTGAGCCCAACGAGATTCGGGCCACCGCATTATCCTTCGCGTTCCTGTTCATGCTGATGTTGGCTTACAACATTCTGAAGCCCGTTCGTGATGCGATGGCCAGTGACTGGTCCGATCCGGAGGTCGCGACGCTTTGGACGATCAATTTCTTCATCAGTATAGTTGCAGTCAGCGTGTACGGATTTGCTGTTGCCCGGGCGCGCTTCCAGTACCTGGTGCCCGGTGTTTATGGTTTCTTCGCCGCGTCATTCCTGGCGTTTTACCTGGGCAGCTCCGCTATCGAAGATGCCGTCTACGTCGACAAGTCATTTTACGTGTGGATCAGCGTATTTTCGCTGTTCCATATTTCCGTATTCTGGAGCCTGATGTCTGACGTTTTTTCCAAAGCTCAGGCGCCGCGGATTTTTGCCTTCATCGCAAGCGGCGCGAGTATCGGAACGTTGGCAGGATCTTCAGTCCCGCTATTCCTGGCAACCATAATCGGCACACAGAACCTGATGCTCATAGCTGCCGCGGTACTGCTGGCAATCATTCCGGCGCTTGGTATTTTGCAGCGGCTGAAGGTGACAGAACTCGGCAATGAAAACGTGCATGTCGATCTGAACGAACATCAATCTATCGGTGGCAATCCCTTTGCCGGATTTTCGCTGTTTCTGAAAAATCCGTACCTGCTAGGTATTGGTGTATTTATTCTGCTATATACATCGGTCGGATCTTTCGTCTATTTCGAACTGAAGAATGTTCTTGAAGTCTTCACCAGGGATGAGCGAACTGCCATCTGGGCCGGCATCAACACATCAATCAATGTCATTGCGATTGCGACGGCTTGGTTTGCAACGGGTAGAATCACGACCAGGCTCGGTCTCGCAAAGACCCTGGCACTGGTACCTGTTCTGGTCGCGATCGGTCTGTTGATCGTTGCCGTGAACCCCGTGATCGCCGCGATCATCGCCGCACAAATCATTCTGAAAGGCGGCAATTACTCGATCACTCGTCCGGGCCGGGAAATGTTGTACACGGTCGTCGATCGTGAAACACGCTTCAAGGCCAAGCCGGTTATCGATATCGTCGTCTATCGCGGCGGCGATACTATTACGGGCTGGGCATTTGCCGGGCTCACTGCCGGACTCGGTCTGGGTCTGGGCATCGTTGCCGCAATCGGCGCTGGTATCGCCCTGCTGTGGGCGTTTGTCGGCTTGTACCTCGGGCGGACATTCAAAAAGCGCAATGGCGAGGCCAATAGCGTGCCAGAAACCGGACAAACAATATGAGCAACAAGACGAAGGCATGGATATGTGACGCAGTTCGCACGCCGATCGGACGCTACGGGGGAGCACTTTCATCGGTGCGTACGGATGACCTGGGCGCGATTCCGATCGCTGCGCTGATCGAGCGCAACCCGAATCTCCCGCCGGAGAAAATTGACGATCTCATCTACGGATGTGCGAATCAGGCAGGTGAAGATAATCGCAACGTCGCGCGTATGGCGCTGTTGCTTGCCGGTGTGCCGCCGTCAGTGCCGGCAGCCACCGTGAATCGACTGTGTGGCTCCGGCATGAATGCACTCGGCAATGCGGCGCATGCGATCAAGGCCGGCGACGCAAATGTGTTGATCGCCGGTG
>JADFGH010000047.1 GCA_022567775.1 Pseudomonadota bacterium
AGTATGCAACGGCGTCCAGCGTCCAGGAGCGACCAGGTACTCGATGCGCTGCCAAACCGTCATCCAGCCACGTGCGTTGATCTTTTCGGTGGAAAATCCGGCCTCCTCGACCTTTTTCTTCTCGCCGTCAATGGTGGCTTCGGCTTTCTCCAATTGACCCTGGCTCTCGAGAGCACGCTTGATGCGGCCGGCCTTCAGTTCTTTGCCGAGGGCATCCATATGCTCGAAATACGTTTTCATTCGTCTTTTCTCAACTAGCGATTGGCGGTGAATCCGCAGGCGATACCGGAAATGATTATCTTTTGCACGTTTGATGTTCCTTCCACGATCTGTAGCGACTTGGCGTCCCGATAGAAGCGCTCTGCCGGGTACTCCGTGGAGAAACCGTAGGAACCAAAAATTTTCATACACTCATTGGCGGCATGCACAGCGGCCTCGGAAGCCGCAAGTTTCGCGATCGAGGTTTCGTACTGGTTCGGTCGATTCTGATCCTTGAGCCACGCGGCGCGGTACACCAGGAGCTTCGCCGCTTCGTGTTCGACCGCCATGTCGGCAATCTGCGCCTGAATCATCTGGTGCCTGGATATCGGTTTACCGAACTGAGTGCGCTCATTTGCATAGTTGATGGACAGATCGAGGGCGCCGCCGGCGACACCCAGGGCGCCCGCGGCACAATTGATGCGCGTGTTGTTCAGCTGCCACATGCAGATCTTGAAGCCCTCCCCCTCCTCGCCGAGCAATGCTTCCTTCGGGATCTTCGCACCGTCAAAGACGAACTCACCGGTTGGCGAGCAGTGCAGACCGAGCTTGGTGTCGATGGATTTCGTCGTGCAACCTTCAAGGTTTTTCGGCTCGATGATAAACGCCGAAATTCCTTTGTGTTTAGCGTCTCGGTCTGTATAAGCGTAAAGCAGTCCGGCATCACCGACCTGGGCATTGGAGATCCACAGCTTGCTACCGTGTATTTCCCAGTGATCTCCTTTGTCGACCGCGACAGTTTTCATGCTGGCGACATCCGAACCGGAGTTGGGTTCGGTCATCGCAAAGAAGCCCAGTTTTTCCCCTGAAATCCAGCCGGGAATATATTTTTCCTTCTGCCCGGCGTTACCGAACCGGGCGACCGTCAACGGGGGCCCGAGATTCTGCATGTTGAATTGCACGCGCCAGGAAGCCGAGACGCGGGCAATCTGCTCGGCCATGAGCACGGATTCCAGGAACCCCATGCCGTTGCCGCCAAGCTCATCGGGCAATGCGCAGGCGAAAAACCCGAGTTCACCCATGCGGACGACACGATCGGCCCGAAACTCTTGTTTCCTTTCCTCCTCCTCGAGTGTGGGCGCTATATCTTCTTCGGCAAACCGCCGAGCCGTGTCCTGGACAAGGAGTTGTTCTTCTGTGAGTTCAAACATTGATTCCCATCACTCCGTTCGTTACGTACTCAATCGATCACAGCCATCACGTCATCTTCTTCGACCTTATCGCCTTTCTTGACCCGGATTTCTGCAACGCTGCCATCACAGGGCGAATAAACCGGGATCTCCATTTTCAGCGCTTCGACGACGAATAATTCATCGTCTTCCTCAACGGTGTCGCCGACCTCCACGGAAACTTTCCAAACGTTGCCCGCAAGCGCGGCCAGAACTTCTTGTGCCATGTCAAATCCTTATCTCTTATTGATTACCCTAGTAAGGTCAGAAAAATACCGGCTGCTATAACGGTGCCTATCACACCCGCAATATTCGGGCCCATCGCAAACATCAGCAGGTGGTTCTTCTTGTCCGCCTCCATTCCCATCTTCTGCACAACGCGGGCTGCCATCGGCACTGCCGATACTCCTGCACCACCAATGAGTGGATTGATCTTGTCAGAGGTAAACAAGTTCATGAACTTTGCCAGGATGACGCCGGTCGCCGTACCGATCATGAACGCGACCAGCCCGAGGATAAATATGAATATCACTTCCTGACGAAGAAAGTTTTCAGCACTCATTGTTGCACCAATGCTTATCCCTAAGAAAATTGTGACGATGTTCATTAAAGAACTTTGTGCCGTGTCCGTCAGGCGTTCTACCACCTTGGATTCGCGAAATAGATTGCCCAGCATGAACATTGAAATCAGCGGGGCAGACGCCGGTACCAGCAATATGATCACCACGGTTGCCACAACCGGGAAAAGCACTTTCTCGCGAGTGCTGATCTTGCGCCCCTTTTTCATTTTGATCTTGCGTTCATTCTCCGTTGTCAACAGACGCATGATCGGGGGCTGGATGATCGGTACAAGCGCCATGTATGAATAAGCGGCGACAGCACAGGCGCCGAGCAGATGTGGCGCAAGTTTCGCCGCAAGAAATATCGTTGTTGGCCCATCCGCACCGCCTATGATGCCGATAGTTGCAGCTTCTTCGAGCGTAAAGCCGACTGACGTCGCAACAAAAAAAGTGATGTAGACACCTGCCTGCGCGGCGGCGCCAAGGAAGATCAGCCGAGGTTGCGAGAGAAGGGGGCCAAAGTCTGTCAATGCGCCGAGCCCGAGAAAGATCACCGGCGGAATGATCTCCCACTCAATACCATAGTGGTAGAAACGCCAGATCAGGCCCTCTCCGGGGTCCATGAGGTTCGTTAGTGGAAGATTGGCGATCAGAATGCCGAAACCAATGGGCAGCAGCAGCAGCGGCTCATACTTCTTGTGGATGGCGAGATACATCAGCGTCACACTGATCAGCCACATGACACCCATCCCCGGTGTCATGGCGAATACGCCCATGTGCTCGAAAATTGCCACGCTACTCGTTCTTGTCCGGTGCAGCCCGCACGGCGCTTACAAGCGCGATGAGTTTCATGGCCAGGTAGAGCACTGCCATGCCGATGAATACACCGGTGATTCCGTTGACAAATATGCCTACCGCTGTTTCCACTGAGATTTTCCCCGATTTGGCTTTCGCCGGCCGGCCTTCCGCACGGAGCGTATCATCCCGTAATGGGTTAACCTATTCAATCGCCGCCGGAGCCGGTCGGTAGACATAAACAGGAAACCCCGTGCTAGCCAAGCCTGCACGGGGTTCGTAAAAGAATCGCGGCTAAAGCCGCGATGCATCAAATCGCTGCTCGTACCGTAGGAGCGGCGTTTTGTACAGGGAGGTACTTATGCTGCGCACATGGATGTGCAAGCGGCGACTCGCCGCGATTAATCAAACCGCCATCACAACCCCAAGCTTCTTGATCGCACTGGCTTCGATCTGCCTGATGCGTTCTGCAGATACACCGTATTGATCGGCCAACTCATGCAATGTCTGCTTGTCTTCGGTCAGCCAGCGCGACTCGAGGATATCGCGGCTGCGCTCATCGAGCGTTGTCAGTGCTTTTCTCATTCGCGAAGTAGCGTCGTCATTCCAGTCGGTCTTCTCAACCAGCACCGCCGGATCCGCATCCGCACTCGGCAGATAGGCTGCCGGCGCAAACGCTCTGTCATCATCGCGAACATCGGGCAGTGGATCGAAGCCGGGATCACGGGCAGTGAGCCTGCGTTCCATCTCGGTGACTTCCCTGGGACTTACTCCGAGGTCCTTCGCGACTGCCTCGGTCTCGGCATGCGATAGCCATGCAAGACTTTTCTTCGATTTGCGAAGGTTGAAAAACAGTTTGCGTTGCGCTTTTGTTGTCGCAACTTTGACGATGCGCCAGTTGCGCAACACGAACTCATGAATTTCGGCGCGGATCCAGTGCACGGCGAATGAGACCAGTCTTACGTCGAAGTCGGGGTCAAAGCGTTTGACCGCCTTCATGAGGCCAACATTACCTTCCTGGATGAGGTCGCCGATTGGCAGGCCATATCCGGTATATCCCTTCGCGATATGTACGACGAAGCGCAGGTGAGCCATAACCAGTTCACGTGCAGCCTCGAGGTCTTCATGCTCGCGATAGCGGCGGGCCAGCGCCTGCTCGTCTTCCTTGCTCAGGACTGCGATAGCGCCAACCGCCTGAATATAGGCGCCCAGATTTCCGACCGGGCTGGTCAGGTCGAGATCTTTCATCGATATTGCGACTGCTGTTGTCATGGATATTACTACCTCCCTTGGCCGTGGCAATTTTAGCACTCACCGCCTTAGAGTGCTAACAATGGCGAATAGTTCCCGCCTGGATCGAAGAAAAAATCAATATAAAGCAATTAGTTAGCCTTTGACTGAATGCCTGGATTATGTCAGGTCAATGGCGAATTACAGCGCTTGGATGCCGATCAGCGCGGCTCTATGCGACGCATATGACGGGCCGCCGCGACCCAGGAACCGCTTAGCCCGAGGGTCACGCCTGCGCCGATAATCAGCATGCTTTCTCCAAAGTCCAGCGCAAGGACGCTGAACGGGCTGTTGTATAGTCCGGCCAGCCGGGTAACGGGCGCCTCGAGGGCATAAAGCCCGTAGCGAACCAGGGCCAATGCCAACAGCCCCCCGCCGAGCCCGTACCACAGGCCCGAGTAAAGGAATGGCCGCCGCACAAACGCGTTGCTGGCGCCGATCAGTTTCGTGACCTCGATTTCTTCGCGTCGGTTCTGAATGTCGAGGCGAATCGTGTTGCCGATGATGACAAAAATGGCGGCGCCGAGTAATGCGGCACCGATAGCAATCGACCGCTGCAGGATGTCGAGGATGGCATGGAAGCGGCGCACCCATTCGGTATCGACCTGCACCATATCTGCCTCGGGAAGATTACCGAGTTCCTCGTGAAGGAGACTCAATGACGCTTCTGTATTGACGCTCCCCGGCCGCACGACGAGTGTATGTGGCAGCGGGTTGACGGTGAGATGGTCCAGCGCCTCACCGAATCCCGATTGATCGCGGAATTCTTCGAGGGCCTCGTCGGCTGAAATCAGCGTTACTTCTTCGACATCGGCACGTTGTCGGATGATATCCGCCAGTCGGCGGGCAGCATCGATCGATGTATCGCCATTCAGATAGACCGAGAAATCCAGTGCGTTGTCCCATGAGGCGCTGATGGACTGAGTGTTCTTGATCAGCAGATGCAATGCCGAGGGCAACGCCAGCGTTACCGCGATAACCAGGATTGTCATCAGGCTGGCAAAAGGTTGTCGCGCCAGGCGGCCGAGCGCACCAATCGCAGTACTGACGTGCCGCACTGTCCAGCTCGCGATCGGGCCGGACGAACGTGGTGCGTTCAGTGTGTCCGCTGACTTCATAGCCGCTACCCGGTCCGCCCCCGTTCAGACTCGAGTCTTTCTGCATATTCGGCAACGACGTCTTCTTCTTCCTCGTAGTGCAACATGCCATTCGCCAGCGGTATGCGGCGACAACCCAGTTGGTCGATCAGTGCAATATCGTGACTTGCGATCAGGAGGGTTACGCCGATTTCGTTGAAGCGGCGGAATATACGCATGACCTCGAGCGAGAGATCGGGATCCAGGTTGCCCGTCGGCTCATCCGCGATCAGAAGCTTCGGCCGCGAAACAATAGCCCGGGCAATTCCGACACGTTGTTGCTCGCCGGACGAAAGCGTCTCCGGAAATTGCTTTTCCTTGTTGAGCAAACTGACCTGGTCAAGCGCCGCCCTGACCTTGCGCGCGGCGTCACGGTGACTGAGACCCGCGATGATCAGTGGTAGTGCGACATTGTCGAAAACGGGCCGGTCATAGAGCAGCTTGTGATCCTGAAATACCATGCCGATCTGACGGCGATAGGCAGGGATTTTTCTGCGTGAAACGCGAGAAGTATTTTGCCCGTCGACGATGACCTGTCCACTCGTGGGCCGCTCGATCAATGCGATCAGTCGCAGCAAGGTGGTTTTGCCGGCGCCGGAATGGCCGGTCACAAACACCATCTCGCCTTTTTCGACGACCAGGCTCAATCCCCTGAGCGCATCGTGCCCGCCGGGGAATCGCTTGGTTACGTTTTCGAATTGAATCAAGGCAATCAAATTCCTTAGTGAATGTTGAAAAAGCCATCCATGACTTTATTCAACGACGCGAACCGAAAAATGCGATTTTCGGTTCGCTTGCATGTTCAATGGCTAATGCCATCGAAAATGCCGGTACATCCTTGTACCGACCAGACAGCCTGCCGAAAAACACAGTTTTTCTGGAGGCTGCTAGCCTGAATCAGTGTGCGGCAGCAGCGCATCAACATATTCGTCGGCGCGGAACGGCTGCATGTCCTCGATGCCCTCGCCGATTCCAATGAATCGCACAGGCACCCCCAGCTTGCTGGCGATTGCGAGAAGAATACCGCCTTTGGCGGAACCGTCCAGCTTGGTGACCGTAATTCCTGTCAAGCCAAGCACCTCATTGAATTTCTCCGCCTGCGCCATTGCATTCTGGCCCTGGCTGGCATCGAGGACGAGCATGATTTCCTGTGGCGCTGCCGGATCCTGTCGCGCAACCACTTGCTTGATTTTTGCCAGTTCATCCATCAGGCCCTGCTGCGTTTGCAGGCGTCCCGCGGTATCCGCAAGCAGAACATCGATATTCCGGGAACGGGCGGCTTCCCAGGCGTCGAAAATGACAGCGGCCGGATCGGCCCCGGTCTGTTGTGCAATGACGGATACCTCATTGCGTTCACCCCATGCCTGAAGCTGCTCAATTGCGGCGGCACGAAATGTATCACCGGCGGCCAGCATGACCGAGTAACCATTATCTTTGAGCTGCTTCGCCAACTTGCCGATCGTTGTTGTCTTGCCCGCACCATTAACGCCGACCACGAGAATGACGAAGGGCAAGTCCTGCTCCCTAATCACGAGCGGTTGCTCGACAGGCTGCAGAATTTCAGTCAGCGCAGTACGTAGCCCGCTGGCCAGGGCACCCACGTCTTTCAATTCCTTTCGGGCGAGGCGATTTTGCAGATCCGAAATGATTTTCCCGGTGGCGTCAACCCCGACGTCTGCCAGGATCAGTCCGGTTTCCAGCGCCTCCAGGGCCTCTTCATCGATCTTGCCGCCAGGCGCCAGATTTGCCAGGTCATAAGTGAGCCAGCCAGCACCACGATTGAGCCGTGACCGCAGGCGTTTGACAAATCCATCCCGCGAAACGGGTTTAGTTTCTTTGATCTTGCCAAACACAAATTTCCACCACGCGGAATCCTGAAGTAACCTCGTGCCCTGAGCCGGGATATCCGGGGGGAGTATGGGGCGACGAATAAGCCGGGGACGTAACGACACGGGATCGCCATCCGGACGGCTGCGTATTGTAGCGGGAAAATGGCGCAGTCGTCTGTTGCCGGTTGCGGACGAGCCTGGTTTGCGGCCGACGCCCGAGCGAATTCGTGAAACGCTGTTTAACTGGCTTGCTTTGAGCATCGAGGGATCAAGGTGCCTCGATTTATTCGCGGGCACCGGGGCGCTCGGCCTTGAGGCGCTGTCGCGGGGCGCTGCGGAGGTCGTTTTCGTCGAAAATTCCGCGCGCGCTGCCGCGCTGCTGAAAGAAAGCGCCGACAGGCTTGGCGCCAACGGCGCCCGCATTCATAAGGCTGATGCCATCGGCTATTTGCGGGGTGATCACAAACCTTTCGACATCGTGTTTCTTGATCCCCCATTTACCGCCGATCTGCTCGGCGATTTGTGTAGACTGCTGGACGAGGGTAGCTGGCTGGCTGAAGGCGCCCGGATTTACCTGGAGCAGGCGCGCGAACGACCCTGGCCCAGGTTGCCTGATGGGTGGACAATAATTAACGACAAAACAGCGGGCCAGGTACGCTACGCACTCGTAACAGTAAAAGATTGACGATTCAGGAGCAAAAAATGACAGTCTCCGCGATGTATCCGGGAACATTCGACCCGATTACGCTTGGTCATGAAGATCTTGTTCGCAGGGCCTGCCGTCTGTTCGACAAGGTCGTCGTTGCGATCGCCGCGAATCCCGGCAAGGAACCCATGTTTTCGTCCGAAGAACGAGTTGATCTTGCGAGGTCGGTACTGTCAGGAATCAGCAATGTTGAAGTTTGCGGGTATGAAGGGCTGACGGTGGATTTCGCGCACGAGCAAAATCTTCAGGTCATCATACGCGGGTTGCGGGCAATTTCGGATTTCGAATACGAATTCCAGCTTTCGAATATGAATCGGCATCTGGCCGATGATGTTGAAACAGTGTTCTTAACACCGACAGAGACTTACACCTACATATCGTCGAGCCTGGTCAGGGAAATCTGCAGTCTGGGCGGCGACATTTCGGAATTCGTGTCACCCAAAGTCAAAGCAGCACTCATGGAGCGCTGCAGTCGCGCTTAGGCGCTCCCTACTTCTGGCAGTCCTTGCAATAGAACGTCGAACGCTGGCCGAGCACGACCACTGACACCGGGCGTTTGCAGCGGCGGCAGGGTTCGCCTTCACGGCCGTATATCGCGAGCTTTTGTCGAAAGTACCCCGGCTCTCCGTCACTGCCGTGGAAATCCCGAAGCGTTGTGCCCCCTGCCTCGATCGCGTCCTGAAGCACCGATTTGATGGCCTCGGCAAGTCGCGCCATGCGTTTGGCAGAAATCCTGTTCGCCCTGCGTTGCGGATGAATGCCGGCGAGAAACAATGCTTCGCTCGCATAGATGTTGCCGACGCCGACGACTACCGAGCCGTTCATGATGAAGGGCTTGATGCTGACCCGTCGTCCACGCGCTTTTTGCCACAGATAATCGCCATCAAAAGCCAGGGACAAGGGCTCCGGGCCGAGACTGCGCAACAGGGCGTGCTCGAGGGGGTTGCGGGTCCACAGTAAACAGCCGAAACGCCTTGGGTCCCTGAATCGCAAGGCCTTGCCGCTGTCGAACTGGATGTCGACGTGATCGTGCTTGCCGGCAGGTTCATCCGCGTCAATGATGCGCAAGCTGCCTGACATGCCCAAATGCAACAGTGCTGTGCCGGCGTCCGTCTCGAACAGCAGGTATTTTGCGCGACGCTGCAGCGATCGTATGATTTGGCCCGGCAGTTGCCGGTCGATTTCCACGGGGACCGGCCAGCGCAGGCGCCGCTCGCGAACAACCACACGACAAACCTTACGATTCAGAACCCATGGTGCGATTCCGCGACGGCTGGTTTCGACTTCGGGGAGTTCCGGCATGCTGACCATTAATTGTGACGGGCAGCACACTATAGAGTTATTGCGCCAGGCTGGAAACTGCACAATAAACGGATATTTATCAGTCGCTTCCTGCACTGGCCTGAACTACCGGTTGCGCATTTTGTCGATTTCATGAGCTCGTCCTTGGAGCCGTCACAGGCATTGGCTATAGTGGCGCCGACTTTTTCAACGGAATCTGCGAATGGAATTCTTGTATGGCGCGCTGCACCTAAGTGCCTGGGGTTACGTGATCGTGACGCTTGTCATGCTGCAAATCACGATGATGGCCGTAACACTGTATTTGCACCGGGACCAGGCACATCGCGCGATCGATTTGCATCCTGTGCTGCGGCATTTCTTTCGTTTCTGGATCTGGTGCACGTCAGGCATGCTGACCAGGGAATGGGTCGCCGTACATCGCAAGCATCACGCATTCTGCGAAACAAAGGGTGATCCGCACAGCCCGCAAGTTTATGGGTTGAAGAAAGTGCTATTCGAGGGCGCAGAGCTTTATCGCGCCGAGAAAGATAATCGCGAGACGGTAGAGAAATTCGGACGCGGCGCGCCAAACGACTGGCTGGAGAAAAACATTTATCTTCGCGTGCCCTTTGGCGGCATTCTTCTGCTGGTGATCACTGAGTTATTACTTTTTGGCGTCCCGGGCATCATCATCATTGCTATTCAGATGTCGTCAATGCCATTGTTCGCGGCCGGCATCATCAATGGACTCGGCCACTACAGTGGCTACCGCAATTTTGAGTGTGACGATGCCTCAACCAATCTTGTGCCCTGGGCTTTTCTGATCGGCGGAGAGGAGCTGCACAATAATCATCACGCATTTCCCACCTCGGCAAAATTTTCGGTACGCCGCTGGGAATTCGACATCGGTTGGCTGTACATCACAATACTGCGCGGCCTTGGCCTGGTGAAGGTAAACAAGGTTGCACCGCGACCCGTCCTGCAGAAAAAATCAGGTTCGAATATCGACATCGAAAACCTTCGTGCGATCATTATTAATCGCATGCACGTGCTGCGTGACTACACGAAGCAGGTGACGCTGCCGGTATTCAAAAAGGAGCAAGCGCTCGCTGCCGGCGACGCCGCCTTTCGCCGGGCGAAGAAGTTACTGGTACGCAGGCCGGTGATGCTGGATAAAGACGCAAAATTGAGACTGCGCAAATTACTGGCAGACAATGCAGCCCTGCAGACGGTCCACGATTTTCGCGAAAGCCTGAGCGGGCTGTGGAATGGGGC
>JADFGH010000363.1 GCA_022567775.1 Pseudomonadota bacterium
TTGCGTAATAAAGTTGCGTAAAAGGCTTCTATAAACTCGCTGCGCTCGTCATCGCTCGCATTGCGCCAGTGTTTACCCAACACCAGTTGCGCCGCGTAACGCCGATCGAACCGGGGCGCCATGATCTGATCAATCAGTACAAATAGTGCGTCCCGGTCCTCGGCAAGTTCGTCTTTGCGGCCATCGAGCCCGGCTGCCAGCTCGTCGGCCGCCCCCTGGACAACATCATTTGGCGACTGCGCCATGACACCAGGGGATGTGAATCCGATGATCAGTGCCAGGATTATTCTCTTCATCGCCATCTCTCCGAAACTCATTACTTTGATCCGGAATCAGAGCCCTGGCTAAACAGGTATTTGCTGATCAGATTCTCGATTATGATTGCAGACTGCGTGAACTGAATCTCGCTGTCGGCTTCGAGGTAAAATTCAGAGCCACCAGGCTGCAGTCCGATGTACTGGCTGCCGAGTAATCCCGAGGTCAGTATGCTCGCATCGGAATCGTCCGGAATCTGATCGAATCGCGCATCGATCATGAAGGTGACCACCGCGTCCAGGCCTTGCGGATCAAACTCCACTGATGTTACGCGGCCAATAGTCACGCCCGCCATAGCGACCGGGGCCCTGTTTTTCAGACTCCCCACGTTATCGAAACGCGCCGTCACCTCGTAGGCATCCGAGCTCGAAAAATCACTCGAGCCAGTGGTTTGCGTCGTCAGGAAGAAAAGTGCTGACAAACCGAGCAACACGAAAAGTCCTGTGCCAAGTTCTACTGATCGAGTCTGTTGCATCGCCTACCTCAAATGAAAATTGCCGTGATCATGAAATCAAGAATCAATACCGCAATGGCCGAAATGACCACGGTTCTCGTGGTGGCGCGGCCCACGCCTTCCGCGGTCGGTACAGCATTATAGCCCTCCCATACCGCGAGCAGGCTCGCCACCACGCCAAACACAATACTTTTTATGATGCCCTCATAAACATCGCTCGGCTCCAGTGTGGCCACCATTTGCTGCCAGAACGCGCCGGCATCGACGCCCAACAATCCGACACCAACGAGATGTGCACCGAACAGTCCAACAATGCTGAATATCGCGGCAAGTAATGGCATTGATATGACGCCGCCAATGAATCTCGGTACGAGTATCCTGTGCAGCGGATTTATCGCCATCATTTCCATCGCGGACAACTGATCAGTCGCTTTCATCAGACCGATTTCGGACGCCAGTGCAGTACCTGCACGCCCGGAAAACAACAGTGCCGTGATGACCGGGCCCAGCTCTTTAATAAGCGAAAACGCAGCAAAAGTGCCAATCGAATCCTCCGCGTTGAACTTGGACAAAATGGAGTAGCCCTGCAATCCGAGTACGGCGCCGACGAAAAACCCGCAAACCATGATGATGACAAGCGACAATGCGCCCGCGTTGTACACCTGGGTAACGACAAGCCCGAAGCGGTGAAAGAATATGGACGGTGTGGCGGCGAGAAGCCGCAGGAAAAACAACTGCAACGCACCAAACGTGCGTATGAAATCGATAAACGTAAGCCAGGCTTCACGAAACATTCCGCTTACTCGGCATCCCGTCCAAGCAGCTGTTCCGCGTAGTTCGGTGCGGCATAATGAAACGCGACCGGCCCATCCGCCATTCCGTGCATGAATTGCCGCACCAGGTCAGAACTGGTGTTTCTCAATTCATCGGGACTGCCGGACGCCGCGACCTTGCCGTCCGAAATCAGGTAACTACAGTCGGCAACCGTCGCAATCTCCTGAACGTCATGACTCACCAGGATGCTCGAGATGCCGAGTGCATCATTCATTTTCCTGACGAGCCGTACGATGACACCCATTGATATCGGATCGAGTCCAACGAACGGTTCGTCGTAAATAAGAATGTCCGGATCCATCACCATGGCGCGGGCCAATGCCACGCGGCGTGCCATACCGCCGGACAGTTGGGACGGCATCATGTCGGCAGCGCCCCGCAGACCGACGGCATGCAATTTGGTTAACACGATGTGCCGAATCAGACGATTCGGTAAATCCGTATGTTCGCGCAGCGGAAACGCCACGTTCTCGAAGACGTTTATGTCAGTCAGGAGTGCGCCATTTTGAAACAGCATGCCGAAGCGACGCCTGAGTATGTACAGATCTTTCAGGCTGAGTTTCGCGATGTCGATCCCGTCAATGAGAATCGTGCCGCAATCAGGAACCAGTTGACGCGTAATCAATCGCAGCAGCGTTGTCTTGCCGGTGCCACTTGGGCCCATGATTGCCGTGATCTTGCCGCGCGCAATCGTAATATTCAGGCCCTTGAATATCCGGAGATGCCCGCGTGTGTAGTCGAGGTCTCGAATCTCAATCAGGTAGTCGGATGCATCGTTCATGTGGGTGCCTTCTTAATTGGGGAGCTGCGTTCTATCAACGAACAACCGGGATAGGTGCCATTCGCGGCTAAAGCCGCTCCCACATCTTTTTTTATTTACGCTGCCGATTCCATGGCGACTTCGTATTGTCCGAGGTGTGCAAGACTGTTCAGCCTGGCACGCTTGAACAAGGCTTGCTGACCCGATTTGAATTTGGTTTCAGCGCCGCGCCAGGCATCCAGCGCCGGTGCCTGGAGCGCACGGCCGTACGAGAATGACAACTCCCAG
>JADFGH010000048.1 GCA_022567775.1 Pseudomonadota bacterium
TGCCGGTATGGGGCGACAAGTGCCTGGCGACCGGCGAGCCATTGCGGACGGTAATGCTGAATCGCTCTGAGGTGGCCGCATTCCTTGAATCGCAGGAGACGATTTTTCTCGGCATGTACCGGGGGCAGCCAGCATTTGCAGTTGGTATCGATGGTGCAATCGATGCACCATTTGCCGAGGCCGGTGAATTTCATGATCTGCGATACCTGGGCAGTGTGCTGCCCGCCGATGAAGCCAACCTGGCAGCCCACGCCCGCGCGCTCGTGTTATGGCACGGTTTGCAGAAACACTGCGGCGTCTGCGGCTCATTGGCACGCATTGAATCGGGCGGTAATACGAGGATCTGCAGCAATGACGAATGCGGCGCCCAGAGTTTTCCGCGCGTGGACCCGGCCATTATTGTGCTCGTGTCGAATGGCGAGCATTGTCTTCTTGGCCGTCAGCCGGACTGGCCCGAGGGTCGCTACTCAACGATCGCCGGTTTTGTAGAGCCCGGGGAGAGCCTTGAAGACGCAGTTCGCCGCGAGGTGGCGGAGGAAACCAATATTGAGGTCGGCAAAGTTCGTTACCACAGCTCGCAACCATGGCCGTTTCCATCATCACTGATGCTCGGTTTTACGGCGGAAGCCGTTTCCAGCGAGATCCTGCTGAACGACGGCGAACTTGCAGACGCGCAATGGTTTACCCGCAAAGAATTGCGATCCGGTTTTCCCAGGCTTCCCTACCGTCTGTCCATCGCCCGCCGCCTGGTCGACAACTGGCTGCTTGGCAGCGCCTGATACGGAATATCTCGAATGTGCCTGGTCGTTTTTGCGTGGAAATCTCATCCCGATTACAAGCTGATACTCGCCGCCAACCGCGATGAGTTTCACGGCAGGCCGTCACAGGAAGCGCACTGGTGGCCTGATCTGCCGGATGTCCTGGCCGGGCGAGACCTGCAGGCCGGTGGCACCTGGCTCGCTACGGCCAGGTCGGGACGATTCGCAACCGTGACGAATTATCGGGAGCAACAACAAGCCCATGGCGGATTGCGATCGCGCGGTGAGATCGTCACAAGGTTCGTTTCTACTGACATTGAAGCGATGACTTATGTCTCTTCAATTGCAGGCGAAAATTATGCGGGCTTCAGTGTGCTTGCGGCGGATCACGAGAATATCTGCTACATGTCGAATCGTGGCGATGAACCGGTATCCCTCGCGCCGGGAGTTTACGGGCTCAGCAACGCGTCGCTCGACACGCCGTGGACGAAGCTTACGCGCACGAAAGCGGCACTCACGGCACTCATTGAGTCGGATAACGTGAACACCACAGAATTACTCCGCCTGCTCGGGGACAAAACGCCGGCTGCAAGCTCGGACGTGGCCAGAGGTGACTTGCCATTCAAACTGGCACGGGCACTGACCGCGCCGTTCATCGTATCGGACACTTATGGCACCCGTTGCTCGACGATATTGTTGCATTCGAATGATGGACGGATTGATTTTTGTGAGCGCAGCTTCGATCCGCATGGCACGCGACGGCGATTCGAATTTCAGTTTCAGCTGCGAATAGAACTGATAGAAACGCCAGCCATTACGAGAATACGGACAAAAGCCAATTCCTGATATCAGCGATTTCCGCGGCGCAGATGGCATGTGCCATCGGATAATCGTGCCATTCGACCTCGTATCCGGCCTTTTCCAGGATCGTATGGGCATGCTGCCCAAGCGCCATTGGCAGCATGGGATCAGACGAGCCGTGCGCCATGAATATCGGCAGCTCCTGCGACTGCGCGTCCATGTTGTGCAGAACCTCCCTGTCGAAACTGTCCACTAATGGCAGGTACGTTGACAAAGCCATCAGTCCGGCAAGCCGGTGCGGGTAGCGCAACGCGGTATGTAGCGCGATTGCACCGCCTTGTGAAAACCCGGCCAGCACAATATTTTCGTAGGGTATTCCGCGCTCGTGTTCGCGCTCGATCAGCATTTCCAGCAGGCGGCTGCTTTCCCTGATTCCCGCCTCGTCCTGCGGTCCCCCGCGCTCCAGGGTCAGAATGTCATACCAGGCGCGCATTGACATGCCACCATTGATTGTCACTGGCCGCACGGGTGCATGCGGAAAGACGAATCGCAGGCTGAGCTGACCCGAAAATCCAAGTTCCGGCACGATCGACTCAAAGTCATGCCCGTCTGCGCCAAGCCCATGTAACCAGATGACGCTGCCTTGCGCGCGAGCTCCAGTGCTGACTTCGACGGTCTCCGGTAACTCCATACTGCAACACTCCATTGACTGAAGCCGCGCATATTAGCAGTAACCTCCGCCGCTATCGGGGCAATATCCCGGCTGCCCTGAAATTACCGGCCCTGCGCTGATTCACGGTTTTGGCGCGGTATCTGGTATACCATTCCGCGTATCGGCGTTTTGCTGCAACGATGGTCCAGGATTATGAAAACCAAACCGGGATTACTGATTGCGTTCATTTTAAGTCTTGCGTTTGTAGCGGCTTGTGGCCAGAAAGGAAAGTTATTCCTGCCTGGGAGTCCGAGCGAGATCCAATCGGCAATGCAAGAGCAGCAGCCAGCCGTTGAAGCGTCTGAAGAAGACGACGAAGACGAAGAACAAACTGACCCCATAAACTGAATTCCAGGCGCGGGCTGACCCGCAAACGATGCTGATGAGCGACAGCAAACTCGTCCTTGTGGACGGATCATCCTATCTTTACCGCGCGTACCACGCGCTACCCAAACTTACGAGCTCCCGTGGCGAGCCGACCGGCGCGATACATGGCGTGCTCAGCATGCTATTGAAGCTCGCGAAGGAGCAGGACACCGAGCACTTCGTGGTGGTATTCGACGCTCCCGGAAAAACGTTTCGGGATGAAATTTTCGACGCATACAAGGCGAACCGGCCGCCAATGCCCGATGACCTTCGCTTGCAGATAGATCCGCTGCTCGAAGCCGTGCCCGCCATGGGTTTGCCGATGCTGCGAATCGAAGGCGTCGAGGCCGACGATGTCATTGGCACCCTGTGCCGGCAGGCCGCAGCAGACGGTATGCAGGTCCTGGTATCAACCAGCGACAAAGACATGGCGCAACTCGTCGATGACAACATCACCCTGGTCAACACCATGAGCGGTACGGTGCTGGACCGCGATGGCGTCAAGAAGAAGTTCGATGTTTTTCCGGAACAGATCATTGACTACCTGGCACTGGTTGGCGACAGTTCCGACAATATACCCGGCGTACCGCGCGTCGGCGCGAAAACTGCCGCCAAGTGGCTGAATCAGTATGGCAGTGCCGCATCGATCATCGAGAATGCAGAAGAGATAACAGGCAAGGTTGGCGAGAGCCTTCGTGAAAATCTCGACCAGCTGGAATTATCACAGGACCTGGCCACGATCAGGCAAAACGTCGAATTGCCGTTGGGGCCGAAAGAGCTCAAGCGTACCGCGGGAGATACCGAAAAACTTAGGGCGCTGTACAGCCGGCTGGAGCTCAGAACTTTACTGGCTCAACTGGGCAACGACGGTGCCGACGCGCGGAACCAACCGAAGACCCGGAGCAAGGGCCAGTACGAGACAGTTCTCAAGCAGTCGAGGTTCGATGCCTGGCTGAAAAAAATTGATAAGGCTGCGTTGACGGCAATTGACACCGAAACGACCAGCATCGACTACATGCAGGCGGAACTCGTCGGCATTTCACTCTCGGTGAAGACGGGCGAGGCTGCTTATATTCCGGTGGCGCACGACTACCCGGGCGCACCGGAACAACTCAGTCGCGAATCGGTGTTGTCATCGCTCAAAGCATTTCTCGAAGATCCGCAAAAGAAGAAGGTCGGCCATCACCTCAAGTACGACGCGCATATCTTTGCGCGTTACGACATCGCGCTACAAGGAATGCAATTTGATTCAATGCTCGAGTCGTATGTGTTGAACAGTGTGGCCACACGGCACGATATGGATTCGACCGCACGCTATTATCTCGACATCGACACCATTCATTTTGAGGATGTTGCGGGCAAGGGAGCAAAACAACTTACGTTCAACCAGATCGACCTGGAACTGGCTGCACCTTATGCAGCCGAGGATGCGGACATTACTCTCAAGCTTCACCAACATCTGTGGGGCGAGCTGCAGAAGACCGCCACGCTAAAGAATGTGTATGTGGAAATCGAACAACCGCTGGTGCCGATTTTGCTCGGGATGGAAGAAGCGGGCGTGCTTATCGATTGCGATATGCTCAAGAAGCAAAGCGGCGAGCTCGCAGAGAAAATGGCTGGCCTGGAAGCCAGTGCGCACGAGCTGGCCGGCGCTCCGTTCAACCTGGGATCCCCGAAGCAGCTTCAGGAAATACTGTTCGTTCAGCTCGGCCTGCCGGTGATCCGGAAGACGCCCAAAGGACAACCATCGACCGCTGAGGATGTTTTGCAGGAACTGGCGAGCGATTACGATCTGCCGCGCGTCATCCTGGAGTATCGAGGCGTCAGCAAGCTGAAGAGCACGTATACGGACAAATTGCCCGAACAAATTGCCGCGGATACCGGACGCGTGCATACCTCTTATCACCAGGCGGTTGCCGCTACCGGACGCCTGTCGTCAACGGATCCGAATTTGCAGAACATTCCGATCCGGACGCCCGAAGGACGCCGTATTCGCCAGGCATTTGTTGCTCCGGACGGGGCCGTCTTGTTGGCGGCCGATTATTCGCAGATCGAGCTGCGCATCATGGCGCATCTCTCAGGTGACGCCGGATTGCTGGACGCTTTTGCCGATGATCAGGACATACACAAGGCAACCGCCGCAGAAGTATTTGCACTGGACCCCGATGACGTAACCACAGATCAGCGGCGATCGGCAAAAGCCATCAACTTTGGACTCATGTACGGTATGTCGGCATTCGGTCTCGGCAAGCAACTCGGCATCAGTCGCCACGAAGCACAGGAGTATGTGGATCTGTACTTCGACCGATATCCCGGCGTAAAGAAATTCATGGACGACACACGCGAGCAGGCGCGGCAGGCCGGATTCGTCGAAACGATGTTCGGACGCCGTCTTTATCTCCCTGATATCAACGACCGCAACGCGCCACGGCGGCAGTACGCCGAACGCAGTGCGATCAACGCGCCGATGCAGGGTACTGCCGCCGACATCATCAAGCGCGCGATGATTGCCGTGCAGCACTGGCTCGATACCAGCAAGGCGCCTGCCCGCATGATCATGCAGGTGCATGATGAACTGGTATTCGAAGTCGCGGAAAAATCAGTCGATGAGGTCCAGGCCGAAATCGTTGCCCTGATGAGCGCGGCGGCCGACCTCTCGGTCCCGCTCAAGGTCGATGCAGGTATCGGCAGCAATTGGGATGAAGCACACTAGCAGCTGCTGGACAAAGCCGAAGACCGGCAAGAATTGAGCCGAAATACTTCTTTGTTTTCAATAAGTTCTCTGCGTAGTGAACTCCGGACCTGAAAACTGTTCCAAACTTCCGAGTGCGTTAGTCACTTGCCTGCTTACCTCCCTAGGCGGGCTTGCAACACGGTTACCCCAAACCTGTTGCGTACCTGACCCCGGATGTTCGTTGAACATGCGGGGTTTTTTATGGGGTCTGACCCCGGTTAATTAAGTCGCTCGCTGGGGCGAGCTCCTACGAGGTGTTGCTACAATTCTCAGGCGTCGGAATAAACAAAATTCATGTAGGAGCCCGCCCCAGCGGGCGATCTTTTTCTGTCCCCAGGAATTTTTCCAGCACCTCGCGAGCTTCTTCCACGCCCTGCTTCCTGAGCGCCGAGAATAGTTGCACGCTGGCAGAATCGCCGAGTTCCTTTTTTACTTCCAGTAACGCCGTTGCCGCCTTTCCCCGCTTGAGTTTGTCTGCTTTGGTTAACAGGATGTGGATTGGCACGCCGACGGAAGCAGCGAAAGAAAGCATCTGGCGATCGAATTCGCCAAGCTGACGGCGTACGTCCACAACCAGTATCAGCCCGGAAAGGCTTTCACGTTGTTCGAAATAGGCCCGTAATAATCTGCCCCAGTGTTGCCGCACCGACTCTGCCACCCTGGCAAAGCCATAACCGGGCAGATCGACCAGGCGCTGCCCATCCCGCAGCTCGAAGAAATTGACAAGCTGGGTTCGTCCGGGTGTCTTGCTGGTCCTCGCGAACTGGCGCCGGTTGACGATGACGTTAATAGCGCTGGATTTGCCGGCATTGGACTTGCCGGCCACGGCCACTTCCGTACCGCTGTCAGGCAGGAATTGATCCGCTGCGTTGGCACTCAGAATAAATTTTGCGTCAGGGAACTGCGACATGGGATCGGGCCCCGATGTGTGTATAATTTGCGGCTTTAAGGACCTACCGGGCCTTATACTGACGGTTCCGGGGTCACTCAGCAACGCCGCTGCCCATTCCGGCCAGGTAATAAAGCGGATTAACGCCACGTTTAAGACTCTGTTTTTTGGATTTCAATCATTGCGGTAGCACGAATACCGTCCAAGTAACGGTCAGGCAGTATGAAAAAGAAGTTTGCCGCACTCACGATGTGCGTTTTGATATCCGGCGCGGTTTCGGCCGCTGGCCTGGTGGACGGCTCTGCGGACGCCGGCAAGGCCAAGGCCATAACCTGCGCCGCCTGCCATGGTCCGGATGGCAACAGCGTCAACCCGGTATGGCCGAGCATCGCCGGACAACATCCCACCTATATTGTCAATCAGCTGCAGGCATTCAAAAACGGCACCCGTAACGAGCCGCTGATGCTCGGGCAGGCGATGATGCTGACGGATGAGGATATGCGCGATCTGGCCGTTTACTTCTCGGAATTGCCGGCGGCCACCAAGGTTGTTGCGAATCCCGCGACGCTTGATCACGGCGAAAGACTCTATCGTGGTGGTAGTCGCGAGAACAATACACCGGCCTGCATTGCCTGTCATGGCCCGAACGGCCGTGGCAACCCTGCGGCGTCCGTCCCGACACTCAAGGGACAATATGCCGTTTACATTGCAGCACAACTTCGGGCATATGCCAGTGGCGCGCGCCGGTCGGACGGAGCGACGCGGGTCATGCGTGACATCGCGGCCAAGCTCAGCGAGGAGGACATCGTCGCTGTTTCGTCTTACGTTCAAGGACTTCAATAGGCTGGCCGGCAAATAGAGTACCCGAAAACCGGTCAAACCATTTCTCGTAAAGCCAGTCAGAACCAGTGTTCTTTCCGGAGATTTTCAGATGAAGCGCATTGCAATTATTGCTGTTCTCGCCGTCGTACTTGTCGTCGGAGTTGTTATGTTCATGCAGCAATCCGAGCAAAGTCCGCCGCCGGAGACCGTGGCTGAAGCCGTGACGATCGTGCAGGCGCCCGACGAGGTGCCCGCTGTTGACGCCCAGTCCGATGATGACGCACAACCTGAAATGGTTGAGGAATCTGCCGCAGAAGACGAAGAGGAACAAGCGCAAGATAAACCGCTGTTATTGGCGCGGGCCGATGTGTCCGCCGCATCGCAGGATTGGAAATTCAAGGAAGGTACGCACTTCGTCCGCATGGTTCCCACTCAGCCAACCGTTGGTGGTGCCGACAAGATCGAAGTTGCGGAAATTTTCTGGTACGGCTGCAATCACTGCTATGACTTTGAAACCTACATCAGCCGCTGGCTGGAGAACAAGCCGGCAAACGTGCGCTTTGTTCGCATCCCGGCAGTATGGAATCCGCTGGTCAAACTGCATGCGCAGCTTTACTACGCCGAAGAAGTCCTGGTGAAAAATGGCAAGATCGCCAATCCCGAGCAGTTTCGTGCCGCTGTATTTGCCGAGTATCACCGCCGCGGCAATCGCATGGCATCCGAGTCTTCGATTCAGGCTGTCTTCGAACGTCACGGTGTGAGTGCGGAAGATTTTTCCAGCACCTGGAACTCATTCGAGGTATCACAGAAATTGCGCGTGGCGCAAGATCTCGCACGGCGCTACAGCATTGCGAGTGTTCCCACCGTTGTGGTAAATGGCAAGTATCGAACCGGAGCCGCAGAGGCCGGCGGTTATCCGGCTCTGATGGAGCTGATTGACGAACTGATCGCACGCGAATCGGTTCGCTGAAAATAAATCGCGGCGGGACGCCGCTCCTACAATCTATCTAATGGCACCGTGGGAGCGGCTTTAGCCGCGATTCCATTTGTTTAGCCGGAATCTTCCGCAACGATTTCCCAGCCGCCACCTTCTCCGTGCCGCCAGTAGAGGCGCTTCGTGGTCGTCACCGGACCAGCGTCCGTCAGCAGGACCTGGGTAAACCGGCTCAGGAATAGATTCGGTTCCTCCGGATCGGCCAGCAACATCACATCGTCGATCGTTACGCCCGCGAGCGGCCTCGCCTCGAACACGCCCAGTCGATACGACGACCATTCGTCTTTGTCCATTTTCCGATATTGAAAGTCATCCGAGTACAGCGACAGGTAGGTTTTGAGATCGCCTCTCGCCAGGCTGTCTTTCCAGATATCGAGCATAAGGCGAAACTCCAGCCGTGTGCTCTCGAGTTCGTCCGGCGTTGCCCAGACGATCTCGCGGGCAACGATGACCGGCGTAACGAGGAGCTCGATCACTTCTGCAAGCAGTAGGATTTCCTCATTCGGCAGCGCCAGGCAACCGTCGGTGTCGCGCGGCGGGCGATCCGGGTGTTTATGGTCAACACCGTGCAGCCAGATGCCGCTTCCTGTTCTGTGCTTTTGCCGGTCCCGGGCATTCGGATAATCAAGCGAGAATGCCGCAGCTCCGTACTTGTCATCCAGTTTGCTGGTATCGAGCTTTTCCGTGATGAAGTAGACGCCGAGTGGTGTCTTGCGGTCCCAGGCTCTTTCCTTGCCGGTCCCGTTCAGGCCAATCGACATGTAGCGCCGATCTTTTTCGACGATGTTGCCACCGGAACGGACAAACCGACGCATGGTTGCGGATGCGACGTCGGCGATCAGTATATTGCTGACTGAATCCGGCAATTCCAGCAGGTATGCGGGTAATTGACTGGATCTGCTAAGAGCAGCCACCGTATCGTCGGCCATTGCGCCGCGACTTAGGGCAAGCAACAGGACCGTGATCATCAGAAATAGTTGACGCGTATCTTGCATTGACTATGGACGTTTTTGTTTGAAAGGGGATACTAAATCGCAGTACCGGTATCGACAAGTATTGATGTCGCCGCAAGGAGACAGCCAACCGTGAGAGACGTTAGTGTTGGTTCCACGATAATGCCTCCAAGTCATCACTGTAGGGTGCACGCAATTTTTCCGTGAGCAAAAACGTGATCTGGGCCGATCGGCCTGCTTTGACGGTCTGGATCAGATTCTCATGGTTCAGTTCGATCCGCGGACTCCAGATATTGACAGTCAGACCGTTCGGATTATCGGTCGTCAATTGCGCTTTTCCTTCAATATTGGTTTTGCCAAATACGCGACTGTCCACGACAAGGATGTAGGCCAGCATGTGATCGTGGATATTGCAGCCTAATGTTACAACGCCATCATGATCGAATTCGATCTGCGTTTGCAGATCACCTTTATACAGGGGCAGCATGAAGTTGTTAGGATTGGAAAATGAGTAAACGTGGTGTGCGACGACATCGCTATTTGAGAATTCGACCTGGGTTCCGGTTTGCACGACGAGAAAATGCGGTACGAAGCGAGTATCGATCTGGGCCATGACCGCACTGTCCGTCGGCGCCGGCAACGGCCCGTCATGATCTAACTGGACATAAACGGCGATATTCGGAACCGGCTCCCCGTCTCTGTCGAGTACCGTCACTTCTATTTCCGCAGCGTTCAATGAGAACATCGCAAGAAGCAGGGCGACCGCAAGCAGCATCCGCATAGGCCGTTCGATAGGAAAATAGTCTGGATATTCCATGTTTTCCCAACAGGTACTGGATCCGGGATCAAGTGTACGGCGTTGTTTGGCGCGGCAACCGTGAACTGTCGCACACTCTATTTGACAAAAGCCTCTTAGAATTCTGATTGGACCGATTTCTGGCGACTGTGCACGGATCTGGCGCCACACGAAAAATGGATGAGAGCTGTGCCGGTGTCGAGGTTTTTTCCTGATTCCTGCACAAACCGGCAATATGAATCTTCGAACAAGCTTTCGCAGCAAGTTATTTTTGCTGACGATCGTGCCACTCGCGGTGGCGCAAATCGTCACACTATTTGCCGTTATGCAGACGGTCGAGGAAGATGTATACCGTCGCGCGCATGACTCGCTTGTTATTGGCGGAACGGTAATCAGGGAATTCCTCGCCGCCCGTGGCGAGCAATTACGGACCAGCGCCCAGATCC
>JADFGH010000049.1 GCA_022567775.1 Pseudomonadota bacterium
AAGCCGAATTCCTCGGTGTTGCCGATGACGAGGTACCGGACGGCACTGGCCTCAATGATGATTCGGGAAGCCGAACGGATGGCGCCGCAGAGCCTGGTGGCAATGCTCCCGGCGTCCAGATCGCCCCGCCCGAAGCCGAAAGCGTGGAAGACCCAGCCGAGGATCTGCAACCGGATTTCGGCGTTGGCAGCGATATTGAATCAATCAGGGAAGAACTGAAACGCCGCCAGGAAAACCCGCAATAACACGGCCACGCGCAACGCGGTTCAATTTCAGAATTGCGGCATCGTCCGGACATGCAGATCCCGTTGTGGAAACGGAATCGATATCTCATCCTCTGCAAACGCCTTATACACGGCGCAATTGAGTTCGTGTATCAACCGGCCGCGATCAACCGGCTGCTCGATCCAGCAAAGCAGTTCAAAATCGAGACTCGAGTCCCCGAACTTGCGAAATCGCACGCGTGGCTCGGGCACGTTGCAAACTTCCGAGTGCGCGGCGGCGACGCCGGACAGAGTGGCAATGACCTGGTCGATATCACTGCCATAAGCGACACCAACAGCAATTCGTATCCGGTGCTTCGTAGATCCGCCGCCCGCCTCGTTGATAATCTTTGAGTTGCCGATAATGCCGTTCGGTATGGTAATTTCGACATCGTCGCGCGTCAATATCCGGGTGCTCCTTAATCCGATATGCGTAACCATGCCGCGTTCACCGGATTCGAGAACAATGAAATCGCCGGTTTGGTAGGGTGCATCAGCAATGATCGATACGCCGGCGAAAAGATTGGAAAGCGTATCTTTGGCGGCAAAACTCAATGCAAGGCCGACGATACCGGCGGAGGCGATCCAGGCGGTGACATTGATGTCCCACGCAAGGAACAGGAAGTAGACCGCAAGCGCCAGGAGAATGACCTTGATCACGGTATCCAGCAAGGGCAGCATGCTGGAATGCAGATATTTCGTCGTCGAGCCTCGGCGGAGTGCAATTAGTAGCAGTTGGACCAGTCCGCGTACGAACGTATACCAGACAACAATGGCAATCGTTCGCAGAATCCCGAGCGTTACATACTGGGGTGATTCAGAAAAGCCAAGCCTGCGGGTCGCGAGCGCAAGACCGACCAGCACGAAACTAATAAAAATCGGTCGATGCAGCAGCGCGACGACATTGTCGTCGAATGTAGTTGAGGACCGGCTGACGATCTTCGCGATGATTCGCGAAATCAGGAGATCGGCAAGCTTGCCAACAAGAATGAAACCGACCGCGATTGCTGCGGCCTGCAAATAAATGTTCGGGCCCACGAACTGAACCCAGGATTGAACCTGTTCAATTATGTCCTGCAACAAGCCGCTTATGCCTTATCGCGTATTCCGGATCTACTGCGGCACGCTCTGCTGCTTGTTGCTGTCCTCGTCAGGATCCGGCATGCCGTAGGTTGTGACTGTCGATCGCGGTTGGGAGGTACTGGTAACTGTCGGCACGTCCCCGGTCATGCTTGGTTGTACCGGCAACCTGCGCGTTTGCGCTGTCAGTACCTGCACAAACTGGTTCGCCGAATGAGGTGCTGCATTCCCTGAACTGGCAAATATTTGTTCTGGCGTCATTGTCGCCGAACCATAAAATGCGGCATTGGCCTTGCGATCCATCGTTACACCGGCACCTTCGAATGCGATGCCGGCGAACAGGCCGCGGCTTCTCGAGTATGAATAGACCTCGGACCTGAATGTAATATCGGTACTCACGCTGGTGTGGCGACCGACCGGGCCGGCGGCAATCGAGGCATCAGCGCCGAGCGTAAACTTGCCGTTGGTGATGCCATCGACACCCTTGCGAGTCTTGAAGACCAGGATGACGTCCGTCGACTGCGCTCCGATCTGAAAACCGAAGCTGCCGCCGGTAAGGGTAATGAAAACCGGATTGCTCCAGGATCCGTCGTCCTGCCTGATGACCAGGATGCCCTTGCCGCGACGTACGCCGAGGCCGAATCCGATCTTGAACACATGGGGGACAACGGCGACGGCGTAAGCGCGTGACAGAAGCGCCGGCGGAATTGATTGTTCCGGAATTCTCAGAAATTGATCGATGACATCCGTGGCGTCCGTAACGCGGCTCTCTTCCCGGGTTGCGGCGGAGGCCGGCAAGGCAATCAGCATTGAGATCAGGATGGTCAGTGTGTATTGGCGTAGTCGCATGATTTTATTCCGAAAATGTAAAATCCTGGGTGATCGTTGCTGTCGCCGCAAAGGCAACAGCTCTCCACTAGCAGAGTCAGAACTCCCTCGAGAGTTCCATGGCCACATACTACGCCTTTTGTCGCGAACTCTCATCGCGATTTACCGGTGCAGGTAAGCAGAGTTCCCCTTATTCGACAGACAGGGGCGGCAGGGGGCAATCGAGGCTGGCACAGATCGCGCGCAGCAGTTCCGCCTCGCTGATCGTCAGCTTACCGTCATGGGTAATCGTGTTGCTCACCGCCTGCAACAGGCTCTTTCTTCCAGCGGAGTTCATCTGCCGCAATGCGTCCAGGCTTCGGCCGAGAACTTCGACCGTTCGCTCGTCGTCGACATGTGCTGCGTCCTCACTGGCCCATTCGCCGAATGTGGAGATTCCGGCCTGGTAGGCATGGTCACGAGCCACCTTATCCTCATTGCCCTGGTCGGCGACTATCCGAATCACATCGATTGCTGCGCGCCGGGCCTTTTTCCGGGGCACGCGATTGCCAACTTTGTCCGCAACCGGATCTGCTGCCTGGCTGAGGTGGCTTGCCAGTACCCGGTAAATGCAGAACTCGCCGAGGTCGATGCGACCATCGATCTCGATGAGGCGCCGTACCAGCCCCAGCAAGTACTCCATTTGCGTCCTCGGCCTGGCTTTCAGCATGGGAAATGCGATTTCCAGCAGCGGTAAGCGGTATCTCGGGCCAAGCTCGCTGACTTTCTCAAAGTAAGCCTTGACCAGCGTTGCCCGCTCGGCGCCGAGTTGTTCTTCGATGAAATGTAACTGCCGGTCGGCATGTTGCTTGTTTAGTACCAGCGCAATGGTTAGCAGAAATGCCTCTTCAGGTGCGTGCGCCGCGTCATAGAGCAGCTCCGGTATGTTGCTCCGCAGCCGCCGCGCGTATTCGACATGTTCCGCTTCCGGGCGGCCGATCGCCTCGGCAATATTGCCGGTCACCGTGCGGGAGTCTTGCGGTGCGGCTTCGGCGCCTGCAAAACCCGCGGCCTGTTCAGATTGACTTACGGTCATGCGGTGTCGCGGATCGATGTCCGGGTAGTCGTTCTCGCGGAAGCTCGGGTCGAGCGCCTGGATACGCTCGGTGAGTGGCGGATGGGTCGCGAATATCGAGGTCAGTTTGGCAATACCGCTGGCAAAAAGCATGTGACTGACTTCTTCCGCGTCGACGTTTTGAATGTAGGAATGCCGGGAATATCCGCCGATTTTCTTTAGCGCATTGGCAATGCCGTCAGTCTGTCGCGTGAACTGCACGGCCGACGCATCGGCAAGGAATTCGCGTTGCCTGGAAACCGCCGCCTTGATAATCCTCGCGAAAAAAACACCGATCCAGCCGAGAATCAGGAGGCCAAGCCCGATAAACATGATTCCTGACGACCCACCTTTTCTGCGACTGGAAACAATGCTCGAGTGATAACTGCCGCGAACGATTATCCGGCCTATCAGGCCTAATACCATGATGCCAAACAGCACGCCCATCATGCGGATGTTAAGCCGCATATCGCCATTAAGGATGTGGCTGAACTCATGCGCGATGATGCCTTGCAACTCTTCGCGCTCCAGCAATTCGAGCGTGCCGCGGGTCACGGCGATCGCGGCATCGCCGGGCGTAAATCCTGCAGCAAAAGCATTGATGCCGCTTTCTTCCTCCAGCACATAGATTTCGGGGACAGGGACGCCGGACGCGATGGCCATTTCCTCGACAATGTTGCGCAGCCGCATACGCAACGGATCCCGGACATCCGGTGGCACCAGCGTACCGCCCATATCCTGTGCGACCCGGCCACCGCCCGAAGAAAGTCGAGCCGTCTTGTACAGCGTGGACCCCAGTATGAAGAGTGTGGCAGCCACGGCGGTGAAGCCAAGAATGGCGGGATTCGCCGGGCTGTTGTACTGGCCGACGGCGTCCAGGCCGACACCGACGATCAGGGTGACGCCGGCAACGATCAGCACGGTCGAGATCACATACACGACGACCAGCCAGCGTGTGAAGCGTCTTGCCCGATCCTGTGCGTCAAAGAAATTCATGATGGATTGTGAGCCTGCAGGTCAGAATTCCATCGCGGAATAGAAAGGAAATCTCAGGAGAAACTGACTTCCGGAACTTCGCGTTTCTCTTCCGAGTCTATTTCCAGGAAGCTCGCCAGTTCGAACTTGAACATGCCGGCGATGATGCTGTTGGGAAAATTCTCTGCTTTGTTGTTGTAACCGAGAACAGCGTCGTTGAATGCCTGACGTGAGAACGCGACCTTGTTCTCTGTAGTGGTGAGCTGTTCCTGAAACTGCATCATGTTTTGATTCGCCTTGAGATCAGGATAAGCTTCGGACAGGGCAAAAAGGCGGCCGAGGGCAGCGCCGAGAGCGCCCTCGGATACACCGAGTTCTTTTATTGCCGCGGCGTTGGTTGGATCCAGTTTGGCGGCATCAAGACTTGAAACAGCGGTGTTGCGGGCATTGATGACAGCTTCGAGCGTCCCGCGTTCATGTTTCATGTAGCCTTTGACTGCCTCGACGAGATTTGGAATCAGGTCGTGCCGGCGGGTAAGTTGCACATCAATTTGTGCGAAGGCGTTCTTGACGCGATTTCGCAGGTTGATAAGACTATTGTAGATGCCAATGGCAAAAAGGACGATTGCGGCAATCAGCACGAGGACAATTACGAATGACATCACAGTGCACCTCCCCGGTGTGTAGTTGTGGCAGCAAGGATAAACCTTGCCTGACGCGAACACTAGTCGTGGTTGTGGTTGCATTCCTAATGATTTCAAGGCCTTCCCTCGCCGAGTGGGTTGGTGAGGCGCAACTTCACATGGGTACGGAGGTCAGCGTTTACGTCTGGCACGACGACCCCGCAACTGCGGAAAAGGCGGTCGCAGCCGTGTTCGCAGAAGTTGCTCGAATCGACAACCTGATGAGCACCTATATCGAGGACAGTAAAATGTCCGAGATCAATCGCGATGCCGCAGAAAGGCCGGTTGAAGTCGGTGACGAACTCTTTACGCTGATCCTCCGTTCACTGGACATATCGGTGTTGACTCGCGGAGCGTTCGATATCACCTACGACAGTGTTGGGCAGCATTACGATTTCAGGGAAGGTCGCCGGCCCGACGCAGACACAATCTCGGAAGAATTGCCGCGGCTCAATTACCGTTTCGTGGAACCCAACCGGGGCGATGGCACGATCCGGTTTACGCACGAAGGTGTCCGCATCAATCTGGGTGGCATCGCCAAGGGCTATGCAGTCGAGCGGGGCGTCGAGGTGCTCAGGCGATATGGGGTTGCCCATGCGAGGGTGACCGCCGGCGGCGATTCGCGACTGCTCGGTGACCGCCGTGGACAACCCTGGATGGTGGGTGTGCAGAACCCGCGGGACCCGGATCAGGTTGCCGTTACGATTCCCCTGGAGAACGAGGCAATCTCGACGTCCGGAGATTATGAGCGCTTTTTCCTGGAAGACGGCGAGCGCTACCACCACATCATCGAACCCTCCACCGGGAAACCAGCCGGGGAGGTGCGTTCGACAACCATCATTGGACCCGATGCGGTCCTGACCGATGCCTTGTCGACTTCCGTGTTCGTCATGGGGGTCGACCAGGGTCTGCGCCTGATAGCGACCCTGCCGGACTACGAGGGCATCGTCATCGATGCCGATGGGCAGATGTTCTATTCGGATGGCCTGCAACCACCTGAGTAGGGCGAATCGCTCGCTGGGGTGAGCTCCTACGGGCCCTTCCCACAATTCCCATCTGCTGTAGGAGCTCGCCCCAGCGAGCGATTCAACATAATGCCAATGGTTTGCCCGGAGCTGCCGGCCCGCTGGCGCAAAACACCGACACATTTACGATCGGACCGGACGGGTCATCTGTGACCATGATCACTCCTCACGTCGTTGCGGGCTGTCACCATGCGAGGCTTATGGCTTGGCCTCAATCGTCACTTTTGGGCAGTGATGGAGGCGCGACCGTTATGCGGTTTTGCGGCCTTTTTCTATTCTGCTCAGGAATTGTCGACCCGGCGCTCGCGACCTGGTGCGTGGGTCGTCTTGTCAGGACAAAAGGAACGGCAACATGAAGGGACTAAAAACACCATTGCTTGGAGCAATTCTTGTGATCTTTGCGGCGAGCAGTCTCGCCTCCTCCAGCCTGGAAGGTCAGGTGGCACCGGACTTTGTGCTTAAGAGCGCCAGCGGAGAAAACCTGCGATTGAGTGAGTACCGCGGCGACGTGGTCATGATCAATTTCTGGGCAACCTGGTGCGGACCTTGTCGCCAGGAAATGCCACTCCTTGACGAACTGTACGGACGCTACCAACGCGTCGGCTTCAACCTGCTGGGCATCAATATCGATGACGATTCGCGGCGTGCCATGAAGATGGTGCAGGAACTCGGCGTGACATTTCCAGTGCTTTTCGACGAGAACAAGGAAGTCAGCAAGCTGTACAAAGTTGACGCCATGCCCGTGACCATTCTGGTCGATCGCGAGGGCCGGGTTCGTCACGTCCACCACGGCTATAAGCCCGGTTATGAGGACAAGTATTTGACGGAGATTCGTTCGTTGCTGAGAGAGTGACGGGGATCGATCTGGCAGGAGACACGAAAGTGACAAGAATACGATTTTCCAGTATCGCGCTGGCCTCGATTTTGTGGGTGTCCGGGGCATTCGCTCAGGATCTTGCGCTACTGGATTCTGGCGCGGTGCTGGCCGAAGCGCAGTCAACGGAATATGAAGAGGCGCAGGCTCGGGCCGAATTTCGCAGTCTCGATCAGGATGTGCAATCGCTGAAAAAAGAGGTGCTCGACCTGAACCGGGACCTGTTCCTGCTTGAAGAGGAGCTGCTGTTTCCGGCGAACTCCCAGGTCGCATTTTTTATCTCCATGGATGTTGGCGAATATTTTGATCTTGACGCGATCAAGCTGAAGATCGATGGCAAGGATGTCTCCAACTATCTGTATACCGAGCGCGAGGTTAGTGCACTGCATCGTGGTGGCGTACACCGCATGCATATGGAAAACCTGAAGGTAGGTGACCATGAGCTGGTCGCCGTGTTTACCGGCAAGGGTCCGAATGTCCGTGACTATCGTCGTGGCGCCACGATGAATTTCAAAAAGGGCATCGGTGCAAAATACGTCGAGCTGAAAATTACTGACCGTGTAACGAAACAGCAGCCTGAGTTTATCATCAAGGAATGGGAGTGATCGTTGATCGCTCAACGCCTTACAACGGTAGTACTGTGCTTTTCGCTGGCGGCCGGCACAATTGTGCCACAAGCTTGGGCGGCTGACGGCAAATCCGGGCCAACGATGGTAAGGGACGCGCACTTCGGTGAAGTGCTGTTCTACTTCTACCAGGAAGATTATTTTCCAGCAATCGTCCGCTTGCTGGCGGCGAGTGAGCAGACACAGCTCGAAAATCACATTGACGAATCCGAACTGCTGCTCGGCGGCCTGTATCTTTCCTATGGTCACCATCTGCAAGCTGCCGAGATATTCGAAAGGCTGCTGGCCGATGGTGTCGAACGGGATGTTCGTGACCGGACCTGGTTTTTCCTCGCCAAAGTCTGGTATCAGCGTGGTTATCTCGTCGAATCCCAGCATGCGCTGGACAAGATCGAAACCGAATTGCCCGAGCCCTTCGAGGCGGAGCGGACCATGCTGCAGGCGCAGCTGTTGATCGACAACGCTCAGCACGACCAGGCAATTGCCCTGCTGGGCGACTGGCCCGGCAAAGATACCTGGGCCAGCTATGCGAAATTCAATCTTGGCGTTGCGATGGTGCGCAGCGGCAGGGTGAACATTGCTGCTGACATTCTGGATCAACTCGGCAGGATTGATCCGCAGAACGAGGAACTCAGTGCGCTGCGTGACAAGGCGAATCTCGCCCTGGGCTATGCCTACCTGCAGGATGGGCAGCCGGCTGCGGCGAAGGTAGCGTTGCAGCGTGTGCGACTCGATGGTCCTTTTTCCAACAAGGCATTGCTCGGCGTGGGCTGGGCCGATGCCGAGGTCGATAACTATCGCCGCGCACTCGTTCCCTGGATGGAACTCAAAGATCGTGACTTGCTCGACCCGGCGGTTCAGGAATCGATGCTTGCCATTCCTTACGCGATGGCGAAGCTGAATTCAATCAGCCAGGCCGCAGACCACTACCTGAACGCCATCGAGGCGTTCTACGAAGAAACGCATCGAATCGATCAGGCAATCGATCGCATCGAGAGTGGCGAATACCTCGGCGAGTTCCTGGCACAGGATGCCCTGGAAACGACCGGCTGGTCGTGGAAACTCGAAGCGCTTCCCGAGGCCCCTGAGTCCCGCTTCCTGTTGCACCTGCTTGCGACGCATCGCTTTCAGGAAGGACTGAAAAACTATCGCGACCTCAGTTATTTATTGCGAAATCTCGACCAGTGGCAACAGAGCGTCGATGTTTATCGCAACATGCTTGACACCCGCGAGCTCGCGTACAACGAGCGTCTGCCGCGAATTGAAAAAAGTCTCGGGCAGGCAGACCTCGACGGTATGGTTGCGCGCAAACTGGACTTCGATGCGCGATTAAACAGTATCGAAGGCAGTGCCGACTCACTGGCGCTCGCGACCGAACGTGAGTTCGGTCTGTGGGGTGAAATTATCGCCCTTGAAAATAACCCGGCGCTACAGGCGAATATCCCCGAAGCAGAAGAGGTGCGCGACAAGGTCATGCTCCTGAAGGGCGTGTTGCAGTGGGATCTCGACAAGGAATTCAAATCGCGGCTGTGGAAGATCCGCAGGGACCTGCGGCAGACAGGTGAGGCGCTGGTCAAGACCAGCAGGTCACGACGACAGGTCGACGAGGCAATGCGCAACGAGCCACTGCTGTTCGCGGAATTCAACCGGCGTGTCGGTGGCTTGAGCCCGAAAATCGACGACCTGAAAGCGCGGGTCGAAATCGTGATGGACAGGCAGCGCGCGTTCATGCTCGGCGTCGCTGCCGATGAATTACGGGCGCAAAAACACAGGCTGGATACCTACACTGTGCAAGCGCGATTCGCGTTGGCCGCAATTTATGATCTGGCTGCAACCGCCACAGCTGACGCTGGATTTGGTTCGCAATGATCCTGCGCACGTTAATCTGTTTCCTGTTATTGACGATGCTGGCGTTGTCCCTTGTCTGGGGGTCCACAGCAGCGGCTGACAAAATCAAAAAGCGGGACACGATCGCAAGCCTTGAGCGCAAGACTGTCGAGGTTCGACCCGGCTCGATTATTGTAAACAGTACCGATAAGGCCAGGGACAACTACCGGGCATTCCTGAATCTCGTGTCCGATGATCCGGAATTACGTGCCGAGGCGATGCGACGACTGGGTGATCTCGAACTGGAGGCCACCGAAGCGGAGCAGCTTGCGACCAATATCGATGGGCTCAACTACGAGCTCTACGATAGCGCCGTCGGCCTGTTTCATCAGTTGCTCGAAGCGTATCCTGATTACCGCCGCAATGATTCCGTTCTGTATCAGCTCGCACGAGCCTACGAGATTGCCGGTAAGACAGACGACGCGTTGCGAGTGCTCAACGAACTGGTTGGCAAATACCCGGACACCACTTTCATCGATGAAGTGCAATTCCGTCGAGGTGAAATGCTGTTCCTGCGCAAGAATTATTTTGACGCCGAATCCGCCTATCAGAGTGTCGTGACCTATGGCGAAGAATCGCGCTTTTACGAACAGTCGCTATACAAACTGGGCTGGGCACAGTTCAAACTGGGGGAGCACGAGGCCAGCCTGACGCCGTTTTTTGATCTGCTGGATCGCAAAGTGACCGGCATTGCCATGCAGGACGGCGAAAGGCGCCTGCAGGACCTGAGCCGGGCCGAGAGGGAGCTTGTTGAAGATACCTTCCGCGTGCTGAGTATCAGCTTTTCCTACATGGAGGGTGCCGAGAGTATCGGCGAATACTTAAGCACGCGCGGCCAACCGGAGTACAGCTTCGTCATCTATATGAATCTTGGTGATCTGTATCTCGAAAAG
>JADFGH010000050.1 GCA_022567775.1 Pseudomonadota bacterium
CGTCGAGCACGTACCGGCAGGCCAGCCGGTCACGGGCGGGTCAGACCGATCCATCCGGATGGAGCAAAACGCTCCGGAAAGATCCGGCAAATCTATTGTATTCGCGCATGCCTCGACGCCGGCTCACCGGTGAGGTTTTGCGGGATTCCATGTTGCAGATTTCAGGCCGGTTGAATCGTAAACGGAAAGGTCCCGGCGTGCGGCCTCCTTTGCCTAAGGAGATAACCGGAACCCTGTTACGCAACCAGTGGGAAGTGAGTTCGGATCCGTCCGATCATGTCCGACGAAGCATCTATCTGTTTGCCCGACGGAATCTTCGTTTTCCCATGTTTGACCTGTTCGACCGTCCGAGCGGCATCGAGAGTTGTGCCCTACGCCAGGAGGCCACCACCGCGCCTCAGGCCTTGACGTTATTGAACGATGGATTCACGATGGATTGCGCCCGCGCTCTCGTCAAGCGTTGCGAGGTCAAGGAGCCCCAATCGCGTATCGGGTTTTACTATCAACAGTTGCTGGGCCGCAACCCGGTAGCGTCGGAAATGACGTTGGCACTCGAATTCATTCACGGCCATCCGGATGAAGATTTCTGCATCGCATTATTTAACGTGAATGAGTTTTTGTATATCGATTAGTGGCCTTCGTCCTCAGTCCGTTTCGTCGCGACAAAGAAAGAACTGTCGCGTTAAGGGACCGCCTCAGACTATTATGGGACCCGGAGTTCGGGCCTAATTAGAGGTGCTTTCCTGAGTAGTTTCATGCCGCCGTCGCGGCTAAGTTGCTCCAGGGAAGCCGCTGTTTTCCTGGCACCTGGGCTCAAATGGACTGGATACACCCCACAGGCAACAAACCCGGGACCGCCATGACGGTTTGTAGACTGTTATCCCCTTGATCTGCCTTGCTTTAGCGGAGTATACTCATTTGATGGTTGATGAATCAAAATGCCTCTCAGTATGCCTATCAGTTATCAGTTACGCAAAACAATGTTCAGGTCAATCATGACTCCTCTGCAACGGCTTTCTGGCGTCTTCCTGTGCCTGCTGAGCGGGTGCACGATTCACAGTGTCGATGAAGAAGCCCGGCTTCTGGAGGTTGAAGTCCCGCCGAGTTTTTCTGAATCTGCTACTGGGGCGGTCCTACCTAGTGATTGGGACTACTCCTGGTGGGAAACGTTCAAAGATGAGGATTTAAACCGTCTCATTGAATCTGGGTTAGCTGCAAATCTTGAGCTACAGCAATACGTGGCACGCATCGAACAGGCCACGGCCCTTGCCCGCCGGGTGGGTGCTCGTTTATATCCCTCTCTGGACCTGGACGCCGGTTACGAATTGGAATGGGATGGCGAAACCGCCAGTAGTGCATCTCGTGATCGGAAAGACGTTTCTGATTTAGGCGTTCTTCTCCGTTGGGAGCTGGATGTCTGGGGACGTTTGTCCTCCCTGCGGCGCGCAGAAAACCTGGCGGCCCAAGCGACCATTGAAGACTGGCTGGGGGCTCGGCTCCTCCTGTCCAGTGCGATTGCCGAAAACTATTTTGAAATTCAGGAACAGCGTCGCCAGCTCGAAGTGATCCTTGCGCAAATCGAAATCAATGAGACCCTGCATCAATTGACCTCGCTTCGTTTTGGTCAGGGGCAGTCTTCCATCGTAGACGTCCTGCAACAGCAGGAACAATTGGAAGCCACCCGGGCCCGTGTTCCGCAAACCGAAGCCCGCATCGGGCAGCCCGAAGCGGCTTGATATCGATGTTTTGGGGGCACTGAGTCCGCAACGGCAGCGCAACCTGCTGCGCCGGGCCATCAGCCTGTGCGGCCTGCCACCACCGCCCGCAACACGCCTTTACCAGGCCGTTGATGAGTTGATTCCGGCGAGAGTAGATGCCCAGCCGCAGGTAGCCTGGCCAGGCGCCGAGTTGCGACGATATCGCAATCATTTGTACATCATGCCCGGCGTTCCCGACCTGCCTGACGAGCCGGCACAGGTTCTGCGGCCCGAAGCGTCGCTGGATCTCGGGCCCGGGATGGGGCAGCTCGTCCTCAACCCGGATGTTGACGGCGGCATCAATCCCGAACTCGCCAGTGCAGGGCTGCGCGTCCGCTATCGCCAGGGCGGCGAGGAGATCCGTCTGGCCGGACACGACTGCACCCACAAACTGAAGAAGCTGTTGCAGCAGGAGGGCATCGTGCCGTGGATGCGCTCGCGTTTACCGCTCTTGTACTCGGGTGGAAGGCTGGTCGCGGTGGCCGATTTGTGGATTGCCGCAGAGTGTAGCCACGAGGCGGGCTATGGGGTCTCCTGGCGGCACAGGTCTCCGCTAAATTAAGGGAAATTAAGGGGACAGTTTACTTATTTCAAAACGCGATTCGGATCCTCTGAGGCGGAAATAAGTAAACTGTCCCTCTGCATTGTTATGCCTGCACTGATCTGTTAACTTCTAACACCGTCTTTAATCAAACGGCGGGTCTTGATTGGGAGCCCAAATAGCGCATTTTGCGGCTTCTTCCGGGTTAGATTAAAAGCACATTCGCGAAAGGCAACGGTCGCGAATCCGTGTTTTTTGGTCTGACCCTTTATTGTTTCCCGGCGCCTGCAATAACAGGCTTTATCCATGACATCGTATGTTTTTATTACCGGCGGCGTGGTTTCTTCCCTGGGGAAAGGGATTACGTCGGCCTGCCTCGGGGCCCTGCTGGAGTCGCGGGGTCTTTCAATCAGCATGATCAAGCTGGATCCGTACATCAACGTGGACCCGGGTACCATGAGCCCGTTCCAGCATGGCGAGGTATTCGTGACCGAGGATGGCACGGAGACCGATCTGGACCTGGGGCACTACGAGCGATTCGTACGCACAACGACGGGACGCAACAGCAACTTTACGACTGGCCGCATTTACGAGACCGTCATTGGCAAGGAACGCCGTGGCGAGTACCTCGGCGCCACCGTTCAGGTCATTCCGCATATCACCGATGAGATCAAGCAAAGCGTTCGCCGGGGCGCCGGCGACGCCGATATCTGCCTGGTCGAGATCGGCGGCACCGTCGGCGACATCGAGTCACTGCCATTTCTTGAGGCAATCCGGCAGATGGGCGTGGAAATGGGTCGCGACAAGGTCGTCTATGTGCATCTGACGCTGGTGCCGTATATCGCGACGACGGCCGAGATCAAGACCAAGCCGACGCAGCACTCGGTGAAGGAATTGCGATCGATCGGTATTCAACCGGACATCCTGGTTTGCCGATCGGAACAGGTTTTGCCGGCGGAACACCGGCGCAAAATTGCCTTGTTTACGAATGTGCCCGAAAAAGCAGTTATCTCGGCATACGATGTCGACGATCTCTACAAAATTCCGGAGATAATGCATAAGCAGGGCCTTGATGACATTGTCGCGGATCAGCTGCGATTGGAGTTGCCGCCGGCAGATCTCAGCGAATGGCAGGCCATCGTCGAGGCCAAGCAGAACCCGCAGGCCGAGGTCAACGTGGCGATGGTCGGCAAATACGTCGAATTGCGTGACGCCTACATTTCGCTGAGTGAGGCGTTGCTGCATGGCGGCATTCATACGCGCACCCGCGTCAATATTCACTATTTCGATTCCCAGGCTATCGAGCGTGACGGCATCGATTGCCTGAGGGATATGGACGCGATCGTGGTGCCGGGCGGATTTGGCGACCGCGGCATCGAGGGCAAGGTCAAGGCGGTGCGTTTTGCCCGCGAGCATCAGGTGCCATACCTTGGCATCTGCCTTGGCTTGCAAGTCGCCATCATCGAAATCGCCCGTCACCTGGCTGGCCTCGAGGGCGCGCACAGCACGGAATTTTTTCGTGGCACCGAGCATCCTGTGGTCGCACTGATCACGGAATGGGAAACCAGTGCCGGTGAGCGGGAACAGCGCGACGAGGATTCCGATATGGGTGGCACGATGCGACTTGGGGCCCAGCAGGTATCTTTGCAGGAGGGCTCACTCGCCGCCTCAGTTTACGGCAAGCTGGAAATCTTTGAACGGCACCGCCACCGTTACGAGGTCAACAACAACTATCGCGAGCGGCTCGAGCAGGCGGGTATCCGGTTCTCCGGACTCTCCGTTGATGATCTCGTGGAAATGATTGAGCTGCCGGATCATCCCTGGTTCATGGCCAGCCAGTTCCATCCCGAGTTCACCTCGAATCCCCGCGATGGTCATCCCCTTTTCACGAGCTTTATTCTGGCGGCGCGACAGCATCACAGCGGCGAATTGCCCAGAGCTGCCGAGGCATGAGGCTTTGCGGTTTTGAGGCTGGATCGGACCAACCGTTTTTCCTGATTGCCGGCACCTGCGTCGTCGAGAGTGAAGCGATGGTGCTGGACACTGCCGGAGAGCTCAAGGAAATTACCGCCGAACTTGGCATCCCGTTTATCTACAAGTCATCCTTCGACAAGGCCAATCGCAGTTCGCAGGCGGGTTTTCGCGGTCCCGGCATGGAGGAGGGGCTGCGCATTCTGTCCGAGGTAAGAAGCCAGCTGGGTGTGCCGGTGCTGACCGATGTGCACGAGGACACTCCCTTTTCCGAGGTGGCATCTGTCGTGGACGTGTTGCAGACGCCCGCATTCCTGTGCCGCCAGACTGACTTTATTCTGAAAGTGGCGAGTGCCGGCAAGCCGGTCAACATCAAGAAAGGTCAGTTCCTGTCACCGTGGGAAATGCAGAACGTCGTTGACAAGGCCAAATCGACTGGCAACCAGGACATCATGGTTTGCGAGCGCGGATTTTCGTTTGGCTATAACAACCTGGTTTCTGACATGCGGAGCCTCGCCGTGATGCGTGGCACAGGATGCCCGGTCGTATTCGACGCCACGCATTCCGTGCAGTTACCGGGCAGCAAAGGCAGCGCATCCGGCGGGCAACGTGAATTCATTCCGGTACTGGCGCGTGCGGCCACCGCGGCCGGCATAGCCGGCCTGTTCATGGAGACCCATCCCGATCCGGATAAAGCGCTGAGTGACGGGCCTAACGCCTGGCCGCTGGACAAAATGTATGCGCTCCTTGAGACCCTGCAGTCAATCGATGCCAGCGTTAAAAAAGACGATTTTCTGGAAGCGGAATACGGCCTGGGCGTATGATCGCCCGCTGGGGCAATCCGCCTACGACGTTAGCGCTCTTGAACTGTTTGGTGCGGACTGACCTTCAGCACTGAAGATCAATCCGCACCGGCCATTCGCATTTCAATTTTGCGATTGTAGGCGGATTGCCCCAGCGAGTGAAATTGTTAATGGAACTGAAATGATCGAGATTGCCGACATCCACGCCCGGGAAATCCTCGATTCCCGCGGCAATCCCACCATTGAGGCCGAGGTAACGCTCGCAGATGGCAGCTTTGCCCGTGCCGCGGTGCCCTCTGGCGCATCTACCGGAACGCGCGAGGCCGTCGAGCTCAGGGACGGCGACCAATCGCGCTATCTCGGCAAGGGTGTGCAAAAGGCCGTTGCGAATGTGAACGGCGTGCTTCGTGCTGCGCTGCTCGACGAGAAGTTTGCGAATCAACGTGCGCTCGATCAGAAGATGATCGATCTGGATGGCAGTCCCAACAAAGGCAATCTCGGTGCCAACGCCTTGCTGGCGGTGTCACTGGCTGCGGCGAAGGCGCAGGCGAAATCGGAGGGTCAAGCGCTTTTCAGGCATCTCGGCGATAGCACCACCATGCCGGTGCCGATGATGAACATCATCAACGGCGGCGTACATGCCGATAACAGCGTCGATATCCAGGAATTCATGATCCTGCCTGTCGGGGCGCCCAATTTTGCGGAAGCACTGCGTTATGGCGCCGAGATCTTCCACTCCCTGAGGAGCGTGCTGCATGGCAAAGGCCTCAACACCGCGGTCGGGGACGAAGGTGGCTTTGCACCGGACCTGCCATCGAATCAGGCAGCGCTGGACACCATTGTCGAGGCGATCGAGCGCGCAGGGTTTGCGGCTGGCAAGGAGATTCTGCTCGGACTCGACGTTGCGAGCTCTGAATTGTATGAAAACGGACGTTATGTGCTGGCGTCCGAGGGCCGGGACTTCGATGCCGCCGGTTTCTGCGATTTTCTGGCGGCACTGGTCGATGCCTACCCGATCATTACGCTCGAAGATGGCATGGATGAAGGCGATTGGGACGGCTGGCGGCTCCTGACAGAGCGCCTCGGCGACCGGGTGCAGATCGTCGGAGACGACCTGTTTGTCACCAATACGCAGCTCCTCAGCCGGGGCATAGAGCAAAAAGTTGCAAATTCTATATTGATAAAACCCAACCAAATCGGTACCTTATCGGAAACTCTTGATGCAATTACTATGGCGGTGGATGCGAGTTATACGGCCGTCGTGTCTCATCGGTCAGGCGAGACCTCCGACAGCACGATTGCAGACATCGCGGTGGGTACGAAAGCAACGCAAATCAAGACCGGGTCACTGTCTCGATCCGACCGCATTGCAAAGTACAACCAGCTTTTGCGCATCGAAGAGGAATTGGGCAAGGACGCGGATTATGCTGGCCGCGCCGCCTTCCCGGTGAAGGTACCGGGCTGACAGTTCCGGCATGGGTCGCCAAGGGGTCTGAATTTTGAGTGTGCGCTGGATGCTGATCGTATTGGCGATTGCGGGTCTCGCGGTGCAGGGACAGCTATGGCTGGCGGACGACGGCTTTCGCAAGACTCGTGGCCTGCGCGCCGCCGTCGCAGAGCAGCGCGGGCAAAACCAGGGTTTGCGCGATCGTAATGCAAGCCTTGAAGCCGAGGTGATTAATCTCAAGCAGGCCCGTGACGCCGCCGAAGAGCGGGCCCGCACCGATCTGGGCATGATCGGCAAGACCGAGACTTTCTACCAGGTCATTCCCGCCGGCGGTTCCGGAATCGTCGCCAATGCAGACAATCCCTGACTGGACCCGCACGCACGGGACCCCTGAAATTCAGGGACATATTCGCCAGTCTGCGAGTGATTTCGAGGTTACGGAGGTGCTGGACTACGCACCCTCGGGCGCTGGTGAGCACGACTATCTCTGGCTCGAAAAACAGGGCGCGAACACTGCCTGGATAGCCGGCAAACTGGCCGGGCATGCCGGCATCCGCGAGTCGGATGTCGGCTTTGCCGGACTGAAGGACCGTAACGCCCTGACGAGGCAGTGGTTCAGTGTGCGGCGGCCCTCGTCGGCCGGCACAGACTGGGATAGTTTCGATCTGCCGGGCGTGCGGATTCTCGGGCAGGCGAGACACGGCCGCAAGCTGCGGCGTGGCGCGCACTCCGGCAATAAATTTCGCATCGCGCTCAGAGGTGTCGACGCGCCAGCGACCACCGTCAATGAGCGCCTCGACTTGATTCGGGTAGCGGGTGTACCGAATTATTTCGGTGCACAACGCTTTGGCCGCGACGGCAACAACCTGCAGTTGGCCACCGACCTTTTTGCGGGCAGGAGACTGCGCAGAAACAAACGCAGCATCGCGTTATCCGCTGCACGTTCGTATCTCTTCAATCACATACTTCAACATCGGGTACGCGAGGGCAGCTGGAACCGCCTGATCCCGGGCGAGTGCGCTTGTCTTGATGGCAGCAACAGCATCTTTGTTGTCGATGAAGTCGATCAGGAACTACAAAAGCGCTGTGTGGAAATGGACATCCACCCGGGCGGTGCATTGTGGGGCAGAGGTGAATCGGCTTGCAGCGGCGATATCCTGTCGCTGGAACAATCGGCAGTTGCCCCATTCGAGCAACTTAAAAAGGGTCTCGAAACGCAAATGGATCAATCACGCAGAGCGCTGCGTCTCGCCGTTCGCGATCTGCAATGGGAGCTTGACGCGCAAACACTCTGGTTGGACTTCAGGCTTACGCGTGGCGGATATGCGACTGCCGTTCTACGTGAGATCGCGAATTTCTGATTCTGCTTGCGATTCCGATGGTGCTTCTGATGGTGATTGCTGAGAGTCTTCTGCGGGTGGATTTTCCCGGTGCTTCAGGCGTGCCCTCTGAACGCTCACGGCATATATAATCGACATCGCGCCGAAAAAGAAGTGCGCGTAGGCGGCAGTATCATTCAACCCATCGTAGAGCGAGTTGCCGAGTAGCAGTAATCCCACAATGAAATAGAATTTTGGAATTCGTTCGTAGTATTTCGCTGGAATATGCACGGCAGGACCTGGGCCTTCCTGTGACCGATCAGAGTGGCTCAAAATGCGGCAATTGCAGCCCTGTTTGCAGGTTATTGTTCACAAAAAGCGGATCGTCGGGCGAATATGGAACGGAAGTGAGACCTGCATCACAAATTGGCAGCGTAGCCTGGAGCCAGCAACATGAGTGACGAAACTGCATACGCGGATACTTTTGCCCGCGACCGCCTGCCGCCACGCGAGCTGTGGCCGGAGTTCCGATTTGACCTGCCGGAGTTGCAGTATCCGACCCGCATGAATTGTGCGACTGAGCTGCTGGACCAAGCCGTGGCCGATGGCCAGGGCGACCGTCCGGCAATATTTGCCGAGCACATTACGATGACCTACCAGGAACTTTTGTCGGAGGCCAATCGCATCGCCAGGGTTTTAACCGAGGACCTTGGTCTCGTAACGGGCAATCGCGTCCTGCTGCGCTCGCCAAACAGCCCGATGCTGGCCGCGTCATGGCTTGCGGTGATGAAGGCGGGCGGTATCGCGGTGACCACCATGCCGTTGCTGCGCGCTGCGGAGCTCAAGCAATTCGCGCGCAAGGCAGAGATTAGCCATGCACTTTACGATGATCGGCTCGCAGACGACGTCGCTACAGCGGCAGCCGAGACGGGGCTGTTATCGAAGCGGCTTGGTTTCTCCGAACTCTCCGCCAGCGCGAGGTCCAAGAGCGACGAGTTTAATAATGTCGATACGTTGCGCGACGATGTCTGTTTGCTGGCTTTTACCTCCGGCACCACCGGCCAGCCGAAAGCGACCATGCATTTCCATCGCGATGTGCTGGCGATGGCCGACGTGGTCGGCCGGCACTTGCTGCAGACACAGCCTGAGGACCGCTTTGTCGGATCGCCGCCGCTGGGCTTCACGTTCGGTCTTGGTGCGCTACTGGTATTTCCGCTGCGGTTTCGCGCTGCGGCCATCCTGGTCGAGACACCAAATCCCGAGTCGCTGCTGGCGGCAATCGGCAAGTTTCGCGCCACTGCCCTGTTCACAGCGCCGACGATGTACCGGGCACTTATGCCTATGCTTGGCGACTCTGATATCTCCAGCCTGAATCGTTGCATTTCCGCAGGCGAGGCCCTGCCCGCGCTCACTTCCGACGCATGGCACGAGAAGACGGGCATCCGCATCATCGATGGCATCGGCACAACAGAGATGATCCACATTTTCATTGGTGCGTCGGGCGACGACATACGCCCTGGCGCTACGGGCAAGCCGCTACCGGCGTACCAGGCGTGCGTATTCGATGACCAGGATCAGCCGTTGCCAGCGGGCAGCATCGGCCGCTTGGCCGTCAAGGGACCCACCGGCTGCCGCTATATGGACGACGAACAGCGGCAAAGGGCCTATGTGGTCGATGGCTGGAACGTCACCGGCGATACGTACAGGCATGACGAAGACGGTTATTTCTGGTTTCAGGCGCGTGCCGACGACATGATTGTCTCAGCGGGTTACAACATTGCGGGCCCGGAAGTCGAAGAGGCTTTGCTTGGCCACGACGCCGTGGCCGAGTGTGCGGTGGTGGCCTCGCCGGACGAGGCGCGTGGCAACATCGTCAAGGCATTCGTCGTACTGAGAAAAGGCCATGATCCAACGGACGCGCTCGTTAAGATCCTTCAGGACTTCGTGAAACAGACCATCGCACCTTACAAGTATCCCCGAGCCATCGAGTTCGTGGACGAACTGCCGAAAACGCACACGGGTAAGGTGCAACGATTCCGGCTGCGGGAATCCGGGACGCCAATTTAGACAGCGCCGCCGCGCCAAAATTTGCGAGTTCTTCCTAGTCGAGACCGAGGTCGAAACCAGCCGACATTTCTTCGTGAGAAAACGCGCGGAATGCAATCAGCGTTTCGGTCTCGAGCATCCCCTCCTGGTCCCGCATCGCGCCGCTGACCACATCGGCCAGGTCTTCATTTTGGGCAACCTTGACGATTGCAACGAGATCGTAGCGACCTGCGACCGAGAACACTTCGCTCACACCCTCCATATTGGCAATTTTCTGCGCCAGGTCGGGAATCCGGT
>JADFGH010000051.1 GCA_022567775.1 Pseudomonadota bacterium
TCGCCTGGGCCAGAATGCGACGACACTCTCGGGCGGCGAAGCGCAACGCATCAAGCTGGCCAAGGAATTATCGAAACGTGACACGGGCAGCACACTTTACATACTGGACGAGCCGACGACCGGTCTGCACTTCCATGATATTGAGCAGCTGCTCGCCGTGTTGCACCGCCTGCGCGACAAGGGCAACACAGTGGTTGTTATCGAGCACAACCTGGATGTCATCAAGACGGCCGACTGGATCATCGATCTCGGACCCGAGGGCGGCGATGGCGGTGGTCAGGTCATTGCGACCGGCACCCCGGAGAGCGTCGCCGATACCAAGGCATCGTTTACCGGGCAATACCTGCGCCCGCTATTGAAAGGAATCGCGGCTAAAGCCGCTCCCACGAAAACTGCTCCCACCTTGCAGCGCGCGTGATAAAAAGAATCGCGGCGGGACGCCGCTCCTACATGCTTGCGATCGGAATCGGAGGAGCGGCGTCCCGCCGCGATTCATTTAATTGGTGCGGCGCACGGAAATGATTTTGACCGGGTCGGTCAGTATCTGTCCCCTGGTGTAGTCGGAATCGCTAGCCCCGTCAGCCGGCAGCTGAAGGATTCGCCTGACGACGTCCATGCCGCTCACCACCTGGCCGAACGCGGCAAACCCCTGCCCGTCAGGGTTGCGGACTTCGCCGTAGTCGAGACCCGGCTGGTCTCCAACACAGATAAAGAACTCCGAGCTGGCAGTACCAACATCGCCCCGTGCCATCGAAATCACGCCATCCTTGTGCAAAATGCCTGTTTGCCCGGTCGTCTCGTGACTGACAGGCTCGAAGGGACTCTGCACCTCGTCACCGAGGCCGCCCTGGATCACCTCGATCCTCGGGTTGCCGTTGTCATTTTCATAGGTAACGACTCGATAGAAGCTGCCTCCATCAAGGTGTTCGCCCTCGACAAGCTTTAGAAAATTTCCGGCGGTAATCGGCGCCTTGTTCATGTACAGGTCGATTTCGATATCTCCCTGACTGGTCGTCATCGTGATCCTGACAATCCCCTCGTCAGCGTTGACGACAGAAATGATCGGCAACAGGATTAGAGACAAGCATGTGCTTAATGTTTTTCCAATCACGTTCAGGTTCTCCCATCAGTCCACGTTTTAAGGACTGAAGCTGCCACGCGCCAGGTAGTTCATGACCAGGCGGATCACAGCCCGATCCTGCATGATCATGGCATGACTCACCGGCACGACCACGAAGTCACGCATGCCTTCCAGACGCGTGTCGCTGACCGATACCTTGCCGTCATCCGGATCATCCAGAATCGCAGACGTGATCGGATCGATAGTCCGGTCTCCCGCAATCACCGCAAAATCGAAGTCCGGCGTTCCCAGTCTGAGCGGCACGCTTTCAGGGCCTTTACCAAGCTGATAACCGGCCGGGCCATGCAACCAGTCAAATCCCGGAATACGTTCCATTTCGTCGACCGCCTTGCTGCCCTGGTTCGGCGGCGCAAGCATCACGACACGACCGAGATTGGCGATAGCGTTGTCAGCGAGATAGACACGCACCAGGATGCCACCGAGCGAGTGCGTTACGAAGTGCACCGTGGATATTCCTGAATCCTCACCGCATTGTTGCAGACCGTCCTCGATCGCCAGCGGCGCCAGCACCTCGATTTTGTGATCACGCGACGGGTAGTCAACATTCGCTACGCGGTAGCCATTTCCTTCCAGCGAGCGTTTCATTCTTTGCATGGAAAGCGCGGTCCTGGCGAGGCCATGCAACAGGATGACACATTCATTGGGTTTCGCAGCAGGCGCCGTGTCCTGGGCGCAAGCACTCAGCAATATCGTTGTGACGAACGCACAAAGGGTAATTACCCTTGCTGCGCCCATGCCTGGCCCCTTTCCTTTGTCAGGTCCAGTTTCATGCAGACGCGCTTGTGCACGTCGATCCCGGCTTCGCTCTCTGCTTGCAGCAGAATCGCGAGCTCTTCGCCAGGTTCTGAGGACGCCATTGCTGCGAAACCCAGTTTTTCATAGAAAGGGGCATTCCACGGCAAATGGCGAAAAGTAATCAACGTTAGTACCGGATAATCGCCGGATCGCGCCCAGTCTATGAGCGTGTGCACGAGACGAGTGCCGATACCCTGTCTGCCAAAATCCGGCATTACATCCATTTCATCCAGGTGAGCTCCGCCGTCAACGATGTCAGCCATTGCGAACCCCACAGGCGTTCGATCATCGGTCAACGCCACCCACAAGCGTGCGTCACTTTGCGCCTCCTGCAAGAGTTCATCTTCGATGACGAGAAAACGGTTTTCCACTGGCAAATCCGCCTCCGGGAACATGGCAGATGCAGCCAGTTCTATCGCCGGAATCGCGGACAGGTGTTCGCTGCCGGCGAGTTCGATGGTTATCGGGGTCAAGCGCTGCCAGCCTGCGGGCTCTGATCGACATAGCCACCCGAACGGAGTTGCCGGTCATGTAATTTACCGAGAAGCAGGAGCGCCAGCACCGCTCCGACAAGCGCGTACGCCATGTCCGATTGCGTGTCCCAGGTATACCCCTGCGTGCCGAGGAACGACTCAGCCGCTTCTGCGGACAGCAAGGCGACCCACCACTCGATCAGTTCGTAAAACGCGCTGAATCCGAGACAGAAACAGATGATGAAAAAGTCGCGCCACCTGGCACTGGTAAAGACCTTGTTGCGAATGACGATTTCGCGAGCGACGATTGCCGGAACGAATCCCTGCACAAAGTGCCCGAGTTTGTCGTAATTGTTTCTTTGCTGGCCGAACTCATCCCTGATCCACTCAAACAACGGAACCTCGGCATAGGTGTATTGGCCGCCTACCATGAGGATGACGCAATGAATCAGAATCAGGATATAGGTAAGTCGTGTCAGCGGATACGTGTCACGTGTATACCAGATGACGGCGGCGCCCAGCACAGCCGGCAATACCTCGAGGAACCAGGTCGGATAATCGTGCGGATTCACCGCCGACCAGGTGAAGACAGCGAGAAAAATCACCATCCAGGCATAGAGAAATGATCGGTTTTGCATCGTCTTTCAGGCCTCCCCGACGCGATCGCTCAGGCCGTAAACCAGAATTCAATTTCCGACGTGTCGACCTCGAATCTCGCCGAATGCTCTTCATCTGTTGCAACTCGATACCAGTCTCCCGGTCCGTAACGCTTTTCGGTACCGCCAACCGTCAGCAACAACTCGCCCTCGGTAATGACTCCCACATTGCGTGTCGGATGCGTATGCGGATCAATTGACGTGCCAGCCGGGTAGGACGCAAACAAAACCTCACAGTCCTTCGCGCCAAGCTTATGCGCATCAAACGGTCCTTCGAATTCTGGAAGCTGTCGAATCAGGTCAGGAAAATGTGGCTTGCTCATCGATCAATCCTTGTTGCAAATATCGGTCTAGTAATGCGGTGGCCGTTCGTCATCGTTAGTATCTTCCCCGCCGGCCTCGGACAGCGCCCGGATTCTCTCGACCAGGGACTGACACAAATGCTCGAGTTTGCCGATTTGCACCTGCTGATTCGATAGCGCGTCATCCAGCGCCGACAGCAAATGCTCCTGGTGGGCCAGTTTTGTCTCGATATCGATTATTTTCTCGTCGTCCACCGAAGTCACCAAATAGTGGCTGGTAGGCCGACACTACGGCGGCCGCGGGTATTCTTCAATCCCGGCAGCCACTGGCGTCGCCGACAAGTCCCCGGCAACCTGTATCCTTGCCATATTGGACACGGAAAGGCCCTGTAACGCATGTCGTTGATACGCTTCGACAAGGTGTCGCTCAAATTCGGCGACCAGATGATTCTGACGGAGGCAGACCTGGCGATCGAGCCGGGCGAGCGCGTGTGCCTGATAGGCCGGAATGGCGCCGGCAAGTCGACGACATTCAAACTCATCACCGGCGAGCTGGAACCTGACTCGGGCGAAATCGTGCCACAGACCGGCCTCGTCGTGAGCCAGCTCGCACAATCCCTGCCCGATGCGATGGATCATGGTGTTCGCGACGTCGTGAAATCAGGATTGACCGGCATCCAGACGCTCCTCGACGAATATCTTGAGCGTTCGCGCGAGGGCCTGAATCCCGCAGGATTGCGTCAGCTGGAAGAACTGCACCGCCAGATCGACGCTCATGGCGGCTGGCACATCGAGCAGCGGGTCGATGCAATTATTTCCGAGCTCAGCCTCCCCGCTGACAAGAAAATGCATGAGTTATCGGGCGGCTGGCGGCGGCGTGTCGCGCTCGCCAGGGCGCTGGTGCAAAAACCGGACCTGCTATTGCTGGATGAGCCGACGAATCATCTGGATATTGTGACCATCGAGTGGCTCGAGAATATTGTGCGCTCCTACGCCGGCTCGGTCGTGTTCATCACCCACGACCGAGCATTTCTAAGGCGTCTGGCCACGAGAATCGTCGAGATCGATCGCGGCCATCTGACGAGCTGGCCGGGTGACTTCAGGAACTACCTGCGGCGAAAAGAGGAATCGCTCAATGCAGAATCCCGCGCCAACGCAAGGTTCGACAAGAAAATGGATCAGGAGGAGGTCTGGATCCGACAGGGAATCAAGGCACGCCGGACGCGCAACGAGGGCCGCGTCAGGGCTCTGATGCAAATGCGCGAGGAGCGCGCCAAACGAGTGAGCCCGGAACGCGGCGCGCGTATCTACATTGAAGAAGCCGAACAATCCGGCCGCAAGGTCATTCGCGCCAAAAACGTCAGTTATAGATTCAACGATGAACCACTAATCGAAAACTTCTCTGTAAGAATAATGCGCGGCGATCGAATCGGAATTCTTGGTAATAACGGGGTTGGCAAAACGACGCTGCTGCGCCTGTTGCTCGGAGACATCGAGCCACAGTCCGGCACGATCAAGCACGGTACCAACCTTGAAGTCGGCTATTTCGATCAATTGCGTGAAACTCTGGATGAAGAAAAATCGGTCGCCGACAATGTCGGTGGCGGACGTACCTATTTAAAGCTCAATGGCAAGGACCGGCACATCGTTGGCTACCTGAAGGGATTTTTGTTTTCGCCGAAGCGATCAATGATGCCGGTGAAAGCGCTTTCAGGCGGTGAACGCAATCGCGTGATCCTCGCCAAACTGTTTACGAAAGCTGCAAACCTCCTGGTCCTCGACGAGCCAACCAATGATCTGGACATGGAGACACTCGAGGTTCTGGAGCAGCGCCTTACTGCCTACAACGGCACATTAATCATCGTCAGCCATGACCGGGAATTTCTGGACAACGTGGTTACCAGCACCATTGTTTTCGAGGAAAACGGAGAGCTACGGGAGTATGTCGGCGGCTATTCCGATTGGCTGCGCCAGGGCAAGGCTCTTGCCGAAGTTGACGATCCAAATCTTGCCTCGGGCGCTGATTCCACGCCTGCGAAAAACCAGCCAAAACAGAAACCAAAAAAACTCAGCTACAACGAGCAGCGCGAACTCGACCAGTTGCCACAGCAAATCGAAGAACTGGAAACGAAAGTCGAGTCGCTGCTCGAGAAAATCTCCGCCAGCGATTTCTACTCACAGGACCGCGATAAAACCGGGCCAGTTCTGCAGGAATTTACAGAATCCCAGCAGGCGCTCGACCTGGCCCTGGAGCGCTGGACAGCGCTCGAGGACCAGCAACAAAAATACCAGTCTAGCCGACCGTAGGAGCCCGCCCCAGCGGGCGATTCATTTTCTAATAAGCAATCGCGTAGCAATCACGTCGCGGATCCGCAGCGGCGATGCGATTGCCTGTCTCGGGATCCAGCATCACGGCGGTCGCGCAACCTGATATTTTGAACGGTGGAACGACGTTGACGTCATGACCCCGCTTACGCATCTCATCGATTACCTCGGCACCTATGTTCGATTCAATATTGACTCGATTGAAACCGCTGCTGTGCGGCCAGAACGACATATAGAAATGTAGCGTCTGCACGCGCGGCCACTCGATTGCCGTATGCAGATTTGGATACCAGTCTTCCCGAAACTCCACGATGTTCAGGAATGTCTGCAATATCGTCTGTTCCTGGTTGTCACCGCCCGGCGTGCCGATCGCGAGCAGCGGTTCGTCGCCGCGCATCACAATACTCGGCGTCAGCGTGTAACGCGGGCGCGACCGCGGCCTGAGCTGAGCCGCTTTCGATTTATCGAGCCAGAACTGCTCACCGCGCACGCTCATGCCGATCCCGGTATCGCCCAGGATCACCGCACCACCGATCCAACCGCCGCTCGGCGTGCTGTCAAAGACGTTGCCGTCTTTGTCGATGATCGCCACGTGCGACGTGTCCTTCAACGACTCCGGGTAATCGATGAATGCAGCACTCAATTCGGAACGTGCGGTCTCCTCGCCGGCGACCCAGTAGCCCCAGCTATCGACAGATGAGTCGAATGGCAACGGATCACCTGCGATAAATGACGTTGATGACCATGCCATATCGATTTCCGTTGCCCGCTGCCGGGCATACGCTTTCGACAACAAGCCCTCGGCCGGGACCTCGACGAAATCCTGGTCCGCGTAATAGGTATCGCGATCCGCATAAGCCAGCTTCAATGCTTCGATCAACACATGCGTGTAGTCGGCGCTGTTGTGGCCCATCGAACGCAGGTCGAAGGTTTCAAGGATGTTGAGCGCCTGCAACAGCGCCGGTCCCTGGCTGTTGAACGGCTGCTTGTAGACGGTATAGCCGCGGTAATCGGTCCGGGCCGGCGCTTCCACGCGAGCATAAAACTCGGCGAAGTCCGATAACGTAAAACCCGAACCATGCTCGCGCAGGTAGCTGACCATCTCCTCGGCGATGTCACCTTTATAAAAACGATCGCGAGCGGCAACGATTGCTGCTTCCCTGCCCTCGCTCGCATGCGCCCGTTCAGCCTCGACCATTCGTTTAAATGTGTTGGCAAGACCCGGAAAGCGAATCGTTTCACCCGCCCGATAAAAGGAACCATCCGGTTTTAACCAGTAGCGCTGGTTGTCCGGCCATTGATTGATAAAGTCGATTTCCCGCTCGATGCTGCGTGTCGTACGCCCGCGTAACGGGAAGCCTTGTTCCGCGTATTCGATGGCGCGGGCAGCAACTTGCTCGAACGTCATCGTTCCCCAGCGCTCCAGCACCGTAAGTGCCGCGTGCAGCGCACCGGGCACCACCGCCGGATCCAGTCCTTGCCCCTCGAGGTTCTTGCCATCGCGCAGATAGTCATCGACATTGGCGGATGCCGCGGCCCATCCCTGGCCGGTAATGGAGGTAACCTTTCGTTCGCTCTGCGGATAAACCAGTATCAGCGCCTCGCCGCCAATGCCATAAAGATCCTGCTCGACGACCCCGCCGACCAGCAATGCCGCGACGCCGGCATCGAAGGCGTTGCCGCCCATATGCAGAATCTCGAGCGCTGCCGCCGTGGTCAGCGGATGACCGGCGGAGATACCGGCATTGCGGCCGATGATCGGCGGTCGCAACGGCCCCTGAACAGCCATCGATTGCGCTGGCGGTTGTGCATCGACCGCCGGTGCTGTGGCGCAGGATGCGAGGCCGCCAAGCAACAGTAAAAAAATGCTAATCCGGGTGACACTATTCATCTTTTTTTGACCCGCTGGTTGGTTGGAATTGACGCCAATATAACCTGTGGGAGCCCGCCTTTGCGGTCATTTCATCCTGCAACTCATTGAATTCTGCTACATTGACCATCCGTAAAAGGGAACACGGGGGGGTACGGATGGCTGGACTGTTCGAGGAACTGAAGCGTCGTAACGTCGTTCGCGTAGGAATCGCCTACCTCGTCGCCGCCTGGCTGGTGTTGCAGGTCGTCGATCTCGTTATCGAAAGCGTCTCTGCACCGGCCTGGGTCATGCAGATGATCCTGCTCCTGTCCGCACTTGGATTTCCGCTCGCTCTTGGCTTCGCCTGGGCCTTCGAATTAACGCCCGAGGGCCTCAGGCGCGAACGCGACGTCGATCGCTCAAAGTCGATTACACCGCAGACCGGCCGCAGGCTCGACCGACTCATCATCGTTGTGTTGGTTATCGCCGTCGGCTTCTTGTTGACGGATAAATTCCTGCTGCGCGATACCGGCCAGGCTGAGCTGACGGTACAAGTCCCGGATGAATCCCCGGCACCGCAGCCCTCGCGACGCTCGATTGCCGTATTGCCCTTCGTCAACCGCAGCAATGCACAGGACGACGTATTTTTTGTCGACGGCATACACGACGACATCCTTACGCAGCTTGCAAAAATTTCGTCGCTGAAAGTCATCTCACGCACCTCGGTGATGCAATACCGCAATACTGAAAAACCGATGCGCGTAATTGGTAAAGAACTCGCCGTCGCGACCATTATGGAAGGCAGCGTGCAACGTGCCGGCAAGCGTGTCCGCATTAACGTCCAGTTGATCGATGCTGATACCGACGAGCATTTGTGGGCCGAAGTCTACGACCGGGAACTGACCGCTGCCAATATTTTCGAAATACAAACCGAGATGGCGACCGCCATCGCTGGCGCATTGCGCGCTACCCTGACCAGCGACGAGGCGCAGCGACTGGCGCTCAAGCCAACTGAAAATCTTGAAGCTTACGAAGCCTACCTGATCGGCAGGCAACGCATGGCCCAAAGAACAGTCCGGTCGATCGCCGATGCAAAGGCGTTTTTCGAGCGAGCCATTAACCTGGATCCGGAGTTCGCGCTGGCTTATGTCGGCATTTCCGACACGATTCAATTGCAGGTCGACTACGGCGGCTTGTCACCCGCCGTCGTTGCTCGCGAAGCAAAACCCTACATCGACAGAGCGCTCGAACTGGATGGAAACTCGGGTGAGGCTTACGTATCTCTTGGCGGAATGTACGATTATGCGAGAGACTACGATGCCGCTGAGGATGCGTATTTACGTGGCTTGGATCTCGCGCCGAACTACGCACAGGGGCACATGTGGTACGGACTTTTGCTGCTCCATAATAGAGGGCTTGTGGACAAAGCGCTGGAACAATTCCAGCAAGCCAGCGTTCATGATCCGTTGTCGGTCGTCAATTTGAACAACGTGTCCACCGCTATGAGGGCGCTTGGGAGATTTGACGATTCCAGAGCCTTAATCGAAAAAACGCTCGATATTGACCCCCAGTTCGCGCGAACCTATTTGTACAAGGCTTACGATTACTGGATGGTCCAGGGCCGGCTGGATCTGGCACTGGAATATTATCTCAGGGGCTGGTCACTGGATCCAGGCGATCCGCTGATGTACGTAGAAATTGCACAGATTTACATGGATCTTACCGACGACCAAACTGCGAATTGTTGGCTCGACAGGGCAATCGCATTAAATCCCGACGCTGGATATACAATCGACGAACAAGCGATATTCAGCGCGTTGCGAAACGATCGGGAGGCTGCTGCAGAATTTGGACGCCGAAGTCCGGACGATACTTATGGACCGTTTTGGGTGAACTTCCCCCTGTCGATTGTTAAGGGATATCTTCTGCAGGACGGCCGGGATAAAGATGCACGGCAGCTGTATGAAGAATTCTTCCCTGAATTGTTCGACGACGATTACCTGCCGATTAACCGCGTAAACATGACGGCGGCCGTCGATGTCGCTGACATATTACTCGCCACAGACGAGCAAGACCGCGCGCAGCAGCTTTTGGCGATTGTCGAGTCGTTCCTTGAAGATGTACCCCGCCTTGGCGAATTTGGTCAAATGGTCACTGACGTCCGCATTCATACGCTCCGCGGCGACACGGACCGCGCACTTGAGTTATTGCAGCAAGCTGTTGATGAAGGCTGGCGGTATCGCTGGCGTTATTTTCTGGAAGTCAACAACGTACTCGAACCACTGCGCTCTCTGCCCGAGTTCGAATCGATCTACCGCGAAATATCGGCAGACATGGCCTCGCAACTCGAACGCGTCAGAGCCAAAGAAACGCTCGAGACCTCCTGCACGCTTTAATGATCGCCGGATTGAGCGCTTGGAGATGAGCAGGCAAATCCGTTAGCGAAGCGTCTCACTCCGTCACTGAAAACGGAATCCGTTTTACCGCAAGTTGTCCATTGCTCATCACCAGCAACACGTCCTGCAGAGCCGCAATATCTGTCAGAGGATTGGCTGGCACCAGGATCATGTCGGCCTCGAAGCCTGCCGCGATCCGACCGGTCTGATCTTCTACCTGCAATAAC
>JADFGH010000052.1 GCA_022567775.1 Pseudomonadota bacterium
AACGTGAGGCTTCGCATCGGATTGGCGCTGGGCGGCGGCGGTGCTCGTGGTGCCGCGCATATAGGTGTGCTCAAAGAGCTGGAGCGTCTGCGCATCCCGATCGACGCAATTGCGGGTACCAGCATGGGCGCCGTTGTTGGCGGTCTTTATGCGTCGGGCAAAACCCCCGACGAATTGCAGCAACTGATAGAGTCGCTGGACTGGGCGGATGCCTTCGCTGACCGATCGAAACGGGAACAACGGAGCTTCAGGCGCAAACAGGACGACGCCGCGTATCCGATCCCGTTGGAGCTGGGCTTGCGGGACGGCAGCCTGCAACTTCCGAAAGGTCTCATCCATGGGCAAAAGCTGTCGCTGATTCTCCGCGAGCAGTTGTTGCACGTTTATGACGTGCATGATTTCGATGATCTGCCTACGCCATTCAGAGCGGTGGCGTCCGACATTGAGACCGGTGATGCCTATGCGCTGTCGCATGGCGACATTGAGCTGGCTATTCGCGCAAGCATGTCAGCACCCGGGATTTTCTCGCCGGTCGTTGTCGATGGTCACATGCTTGTCGATGGCGGGCTTGTCGGGAATGTTCCGGTGAGCGTAGTGCGCGAAATGGATGTCGACATCATCATTGCCGTCGATGTCGAGTTTCCGCTGTACCCGCTGGAACAACTCCAGTCTGCGCTTGCGATAACGGAGCAAATGCTCACCATCCTGATTCGCAAGGAAACCCTGCGAGAACTTTCTGGTTTGCGCGATGAGGATATTCTGATTCGTCCTGATCTTGGTGAGTATGGGTCGACGAATTTCCAGGATATTGCGCAGACGATCGCACCGGGCGCTGCAGCGACGATCGCCATCGAAGACCGCCTTCAAAAACTCTCGGTATCTGAAGACGAATACCGCGAGTTTCTGGAGGCGCGCCGGAGCCCCTTCGGTCCGCCAGCGACCATCGATTTTATTCGAGTGATCGATGACGGACATCCGGCCGATCGCTTCCTGAGGTCGCGGATACGGATGGAACCGGGTGACGCCATTGACGCTTCCCGGCTCGCCGATGAAGCTGGCTACCTGTTTGGCCTCGGGCGCTACGAGCAGGCCAGTTACCGCCTCATTCAGGAGGAAGACACGACGGGTGTCGAGTTCGAAACCCGATCGAAGAGCTGGGGCCCGAATTTTCTGAAGTTCGGAATTTCGATTGAAGATGACTTCGAAGGCTCGACCGCGTTCAATGTAGCCGCCCGCCTGACGCGCACTGCGATCAATTCGCACGGCGCCGAGTGGCGAACCGATCTGCAGATCGGAACTGATCCACGGCTTGATACGGAGTTTTATCAGCCGCTTGGCAGGGGTTCTCGATTCTTTATTGCGCCGCGTATCGCATTCGAGCAAAGCAACATAAATACGTTCAGCGGTGACTCCAGCATCGCGCGTTATCGAATCGGCGAAGTCGAGGCGGGGTTGGATTTTGGCCGGGAACTCGGTCGCTGGGGTGAGTTTCGGCTCGGCGCATTCCGTGGTAGCGGCAACGCACGCCTGAAAGTTGGCGATCCCGTTTTGCCGAATTTTGATTTCGATGCAGGCGGGGCTCGTGCACAGTTCGCCATTGATACTTTCGACGATGCGCAGATCCCCAGGAGCGGAACTCAATTCAATGTCGAGTGGCTGATATCGCGCCCAGGATTCGGTGCGGACAGCAATTTCGATATCGTTGAATCGTCGATCGAGACAGCCTGGAGCTGGAACCAGAATACTCTGCGGTTCGGCCTCGAGTATGCGACCACGATTCAATCGGACGACCTGATTCAGAACTTCTTCCCGCTCGGTGGGTTTCTGCGCCTGTCAGGACTCGAACGCGGTGCAATAAGCGGGCCGCACCTGGGACTCGCCCGAATTATTTACTACCGGCAAGTGGGCGAAACCGGGGGCGGTCTTTTCGATATTCCGCTCTATTTCGGCGGTTCAGTTGAAGCCGGTAACGTCTGGCAGTTGCGGTCAGATATCAGCCTCGATTCAATGCTCCTGAATGGCAGCCTGTTTGCCGGACTTGATACGTACCTGGGGCCGCTTTTTCTTGCAGCCGGATTCTCGGAGGGCGGTTCTACCAGCTTCTATTTATTCCTCGGCGCCCCACAACGCCGCTAAAAAGGCACATGTGGCACGACACAAGTCAATGTACTTGGGCACCGCGGTGCTAAATCCGATGCGCTAAAGATCAATCCGCATCGAACGACAAATTGATAGTTTTCAGTGCGGGCGGATTGGGCTCGCAATGCTCATGTACCAATTTGTACACTCCGCTTGCGGACAGGATGTCCTCATGTCGCGAAGCCCATGGATGGGCGGGAGCGACGACTCGCCGACTTTTGCCTTGTCTCGCATTCACATGAGCCTTTTTAGACGACTACCGATTAGCGGACGATTTTTTGCAGGACCTGGGTGGGGTTGTCGGTAGTTCGGTAATAACCGTGCCGTTGGGCCATATTGTCGAAAGCCTGGTCACGCTCAACTTCACTGGCGTACCAGTGAACACGTTGCCAGTCGTTGCCGAGAATCTCTGAAAACGTATCGCCGGGTGGCAGCGATACCTTGATGCCGAATTTTCTTTCGGCATTCGCCGTGTCAGGGTCTACCAGGTTGTGTCGATGACAGAAGTCCATTCCAGATCTCATGTAACAGGCATTGCGTTGGCTGCGCAATCATAACCGACATTTCCGGCCACTCGTGAACTATTCGGTCTTTCGGTCTCCCGCACCTTCCCTGTCCTGCCAGCCAAGAATCCTACGGGTGATGAGCAAATATATTGGCTTACCAGTCATCATCCAGAGCTTCGAGAGCATTGACGGGTTGTCGAGAATCGTTTTTTCACGGCTCGTCAGACGATCCGGGCAGTAGGTTCGTTTATGTTTGAGCAGGTGACGAATGTCTTCACGCGCCAGGATCCGGAACAACGGGCCACGCCGGCGCGCGGACCACGACAGCTGAAAATCGATAATGGCCGGTCTGCCGTCGGCTGTCAGCAAAAAATTTGGTTCCTTGGCGAGGTCGTTGTGAACGACGCCTAGGCGATGCATGCGTCGAATGACCCTGGCTGCTGCGTGAAAATAGGCGATATGCCCGGGCCGCCCTTCCTGCATCGGCACGCCGTCCACATAGGATCGATCAAGCGTGCTCTTGTCTGCTCGAATAAGCACGGGAATGCCCTCGAGTTCCTCGAGTACCGCAAGCGCACATGCCTCCCGGGCCAGCAGGCGCCGGGCGATCCAGCGGACGGCAACGGGCGCGTCGCGCGTGTCCCTGCGTATCAGCGGGCCAGCCTCCGAGTGAATCAGCGATACCCGCCCGAATATGTCTTTTTTCAACAACTTGGACTTGAATGCTTGCAAAATGCCACGCTCGCGTTTTGAATGTCTGGCATGGGTCTGCGCCCGCCATACCGGCGACGCGTACAGAGCATTCAGAGAATACATCAGTGACGTCCGCTGCTGTCGCATTAGCTCAGGATTGATGTCAAGGCAACGCAAAATAATGATACGAACAATGATATTCGCCCGCTTAGGAAGGGCTCCTACAGCGGGCGATGATCATGGGTCGCTTTGATTGATGAATGAAAAACCGGAAAATAATTCGTCGGCGGCGCTCGACAAAACTGGCGAGTTTTTCAGTGTCGGGCCGCCGCTACATGCAGTAAAGCCTGGCTATGTGCGTCGTGCGGCCGACGATTTCCTGTACCAGACGCTGGTTGCCGGCAACTATGCGCATGTCATAGCACCGGACCGGACGGGCAAATCAAGTTTGATCGCGGCAACATCGGCACGCCTGCAAAACAATGGTTTCAAGGTTGCCGTGCTCGATCTCTCACAAATCGGCGAGCGCGACGGCGCATCCGATGCCGGCCGTTGGTATTACAGCATTGCCTACCGGTTGTTGCGGCAATTGCGGCTCAAGGTTGATCTCCAGACCTGGTGGCAGGACAACTCTATCCTCAGTAACCGGCAACGCCTGGTCGAATTCTTTGCCGACGTAATCCTGCAGAACATTCAGGAACGGATTGTTGTGTTCGTCGATGAGATTCAGTACGTCGCTGACTTGCCGTTTGACGAGCATTTACTTGCCAGCATTCGTGCCGCACATAATGCGCGAGGAACTGAGCCGGAATTTTCCCGCCTCAGCTTCGCCATGATCGGCGAATGCGATCCCCATAGCCTGGCGCTTGGTCCCGCAATGTCGCCGTTTTTGATCTCGCAAGAGATCAAGCTGAGTGATTTCTCGCGTGAAGATCTCAACATATTCGCGGCGGAGCTTGAGCTCTCTGTTGCGGATGCCGGGCTGGCGCTTGATCGCATCTTCGAGTGGACGTCGGGCCAGCCGTACCTGAGTCAGAAACTTGCACGGTCGGTTGCCCGCGAACAAATCTCGGGCGATATCAAAGGCCATGTTGACCGGATCGTCATGCATCAGCTCGCAGGGCGGGGTGCAACGCGCAATGAACCGCACCTTAGTCATCTCCACAGGTTGGTCGTTGATGACAAAAAGAATTACGAGCCACTTCTGAATCTCTATGGACGGATTCGCAAGGGAATCAGGGTAGCTCATGATTCCCAGTCGAAAATCCAGCGGCGCCTGATGGCAACGGGACTCGTCGTAGCAAATGACAGCGGCGATCTTGCGGTTCGAAACAAAGTATATGAAACCGTATTTACAGCCAGGTGGGCAAACGAAAACCTGCCATTGCACTGGCGAGGACCTGCGATTGCCGCTGTCGTCATAATGTTAGTGACGGCGATACCGTTCGCCTATACGCAGCTGCTGCCGAAACCGTACATGCGGGTCATGTCGACACCAACGTTCGACCTGGAGACGATTTCCGACGCCTATGTAAACCTGCGGTCATTCCCGGGGCACGCCGATGCGGCTGACCGCATGTTTCAGTTAATACTCGAAGATCGAGCGCGGCAGGCGGCAGACCGTAATACGATTCTCAATGTTTCCAGGTTCGCAAGACTGTTGCCGGAATCAACTGAACTTGCAGATGGGTTTCTTGCTGATTACTGGGATCGCCAGGTCGGTGCTGCCATGCGGGACGGGAGGCGCGACGACGCGTTGCTCGCTTCCCTGGAATCACTCGTAGTATCAACGCCGGCACGTCGCCGTCGTGCGTCGACGCTGGTTGGGGACGACTATTCCCATCTGCTGGCGACGAATCCGGTGCAGGAAGCGGATGGCCTTGCATTCGATGCAGAGAAGATGCAGCTGACGTATTTCACTGGTGCACAGATATCGCAATGGTCGCTCGTCGACCAGTCGCTGGAGGCGCGTGAACCCTGGACAATGTCGGCGCTGGAGGTAACACCGCTGGTTCGTCGTGTTGTCATCGTTCGGGGGGGGCTCGCGAATCGCGTTGGGCTTACCGTTAACGTCAGCCATGCGCGACTCGACGATATTCGAATGAAGTTGATTGCGCCTTCCGGCCGCACAGTCGAACTGGCTTTTGACCAGCTCGCGTCGTCAGCTAACGACGAGATTCGTATCAGCCGCGAGCAACTTTCGCCCTTGATCGGCGAGCCGTTGAACGGTACCTGGAGTCTGAGTCTCAGGGACGAGTCCACCGGCGTGTCCGGGCATCTGGTTGGCTGGAATCTGAGTCTGAATTCACAGGTGGTCGTTGAAAATTTCGAACGTGGTCTCGACATCCCGGACCCGGTCGAAATAGCGTCCGAAAATCTCTGGTTCAGTCCCGATGGCCGTTACGCGATCGCCCGCGCATTACAAAGTGACAGCGCGCGACTGTGGAATCTCAATTCTGCCGAAGCGGCGAGGACTATTGCGGTACCGGCCAATGAGCAAGTCCTGGGTCTCAGCGCAAATGCCGAGTACCTGGTTACGACGACGCAGGACACTATCAATATGTGGCGAACGGCAAGTGGCCGCCGGTCGGCCGTGCTCGATGTAGGCGCAGCCGGTACCGACGCCATTCTCGGCGCCGACGGCGAACACCTGCTGGTACCACGCCGCAGTGATATCGACACGCTGTTTCAGTTGTGGTCTCTCTCCAGTGGCAGAGTTGTTGCCGAACTCAGTGTTGCAGGAGCGCCGGCGCTGGTTGCAATGGATGCGACGGGCAAGCATCTTGCCGTTGCCGATTACGATCGCGCCGTTCGTATCTGGGATATTTCCGCAGGGGAGCTGGTGTCCCAAATTGACCTCGCGTCTCAACCGAGTCAGATCGAACTGTCCGCCAACGGTGAATCGCTCGGTGTCGTACATGGCGACGAGGGCGTTTCGCTGTGGCGAACTGATCGGCCGAAAGCGCCGGTCCTGCAGGAATCGAGCCGCGATGAATGGCAGATTGCGTTCTCGCAGTCAGGTGCACGTTTCCTGGCCGGCAACGTTCGCCAGGGCTTCCAGGCCTATCGCAGCAGCGACGGTGCCATTTCCGGACCGCTGCTTGATGCGGGCGTGGAAGCGGGAGGGCAGAAGTTGCTGGCGTTTTCGGCTGACGAAAAAATGATCGTTACCGCGGCGCGGAATGGCATCGCAAGATTCTGGGCCGCACCGCCAACTGCTGCGGCAGTGACAAATTCGGCATCCGCCGACATCATGCCGGGCCATCAATTATGGAGCGCATCGGGTGACACGATCACGGTAATTTCGCCAGGTGGCGAACGAATCGCGATTGGCGACAGCTCGGGACATGTGCATGTATTGCAAATTGATGCCGGCGCGCGCGAGATCGGCGCCGAGAGGGAAGAGATCAGCTTTCTTGGGCACCGTGGTCCCGTGGTCGCGATGGTATTCAATAATGATGCGTCGCTGGTTGCGAGTGCGGGGGCCGATGGTACGGTTCGCATCTGGGATGGCAGCAGCGGCCTGCCAAGACCGTTTTATGGCAGTGCGTCCGCCAGTACCGTTGGCCGCATGGCGTTTTCACCGTCGTCGGCACAGCTCGCAATTCTCAGCGGACAGCGCACATGGATAATGGATGTCGAGACCGGCGCCGTGCTTGCGGACATCGAACTTGGCGAGTTGCACGCCGGCCTCACATTTGCGGCCGACGGTCAGCTTTATCTCGGCGGTGAAAGTGGCGCGTTGCGCAGCCTGTATGCAGATCGCACCGGCAACTGGCATTTGCGAAACGTGTGGCAGGGTAGCGACGCAATTCGTCAGATCGAATTTTCTGCAATAAGGCAACAGATTGTGATCGTCGACGGTCGCAATGAAGCACGCTTGCTCGATATCAGTAGCGGCCGCATTGGATCGACCGTGCTGCAGCTTCCGGACACGGTCACGGAAATAGCATTCAGCCGCAGCGAAGCGCGTGTACTGTTCAAGACCGGGCTATGGATCCACCAGGCGCTGGTTTCACCCGCCGGGCTGGTATGGGCCGATGCAATCCGCGCGCCCAAATCGCTCAGCGGATCGAGAATGGCCTTTGATCGCCAGGCGATTGCCGATAAGGAGGCGCTGCATGGGGATTATGAAAATGATCGCGTACTGGTGCTGACCCGCGATACCGGATTCGCAAAGATCGCAGAAATACATTTCGATTACGATGCCGGACCAGCTTTGTTCGGCAATCGTGGAAACCTGATCGCCGAATGGACGCAAAAAGTACGGGGCGAGACTCCTATCGGTTTTGTCCGCGAAGGGTTCTGACCAGCAACTCGAGATTACCGGCGGTCGCGTCCCCCGGGTTCACTGCTTGCCCGACGCGCACTTTGACTCTTGCAAAGAGGCGGCCCGGAATTCTTCGCAGCCCACCCGCCTTGCGCCGGCTGAACCAGCTGCCCCACAGTCCGCCGATCCCGATCGGAATTACCGGGACCGTGCGACGTGCAATGATCTTCTCGATGCCAGGCCGAAACGGCTGAATTTCCCCGTCCTGTGTGATGCCGCCTTCAGGAAATATACAAATCAGGTTGCCGGCTTCGAGTTCCGCATCAATCTGATCAAACGCCGCTTCAAGCAGATCGGCATCCTCTTTCGATGATGCAATCGGTATCGCCCTCGCGGCGCGGAAAAGGAAATTGATCAGCGGAATCTGAAAAATCTTGTAGTACATGACAAACCGAACCGGCCGCCTGATCGATCCACCAATGATCAACGCGTCCACAAAACTGACGTGATTGCAAACCAGCACGGCCGGACCCCTCTCAGGAATATTATCCAGCCCGGATGGTTGAATCCGGTACAGCAGGTTGATGATGATCCACACCACAAAACGAATGAAAAACTCCGGGAGCAAGGTGTAAATAGTGACCGCCACGACGGCGTTCAGCCCGGCCAGCAGGAGAAAGAGCTGCGGGATAGATATGCCGGCATTCAACGTTGCCAGCGCAAACAACGCGGCCGCGACCATGAAAATGGCATTCAGGATGTTGTTTGCCGCGATGATGCGTGACAGATGTTTGCGCCTGGCTCGCTGTTGCATCATGGCGAACAGCGGGACACTGTAGAAACCGGCAAAGGCACCGAGCATCGCCATGTCTGTCAAAATGCGCCAGGAACCGGAACGCGCAAGAAACTCGGAGATCGTATTGACGGGAATGACATGCATCGCCGGTTGGGCGAAGCAAAGATCAACAGCAAACAGACTCATGCCGATGGAGCCGAACGGCACCAGGCCCAGTTCAATCCGCCGATCCGACATTCGCTCGCATAGCAGCGAGCCGATGCCAACGCCGACGGCGAATGCAGCCAGCAATGCAGTCGTAATTTCCTCGCTGCCATTCAGAATATCCAGCGTATACGCAGGAATCTGCAGTGTTATGACGGATCCGAAAAACCAGAACCAGGAGATGCCGAGAATCGACAGAAAAACACTTCGTTTCTCTCGTGCGAAGCTGACGATCCGCCAGGTTTCGGTCCAGACGTTCCAGTTAATCGCAAGCGTCGGGTCTGCTGCTTTGGTCATCGGGATTCCCCGGCTGGCAAGATAGCCAATCACCGCTACACCGATCAGGCACGCTGAGATCACGGTCTGGTGTGTGCTATCGATCGCGACGGAAATGCCGCCAACAATCAAGCCGAGAATAATCGCGGTGTATGTTCCAAACTCCACCAGCGCATTGCCGCCGAGGAGTTCGTTTGTTGCCAGTTGCTGTGGCAGGTAGGCGTATTTCACCGGTCCGAACAATGTCGACTGACATCCCATCAGGAACAGAACGAAAAGCAGCGCGACGTAATTCTTGTTGACGAATGCAAACGCGGCAAGGACCATCAAGCCGATTTCCAGCAGCTTGATAATTCGTATCAGCCGTGACTTCTCGTATTTATCCGCGAGTTGGCCGGCTGCTGCGGAAAACAGAAAGAACGGCAGAATAAAAAGGACGCCGGCGACATTGGCAATCTGACTTGCATTCATTCCGAGGACGTTGACGCCCTGAAAAGTAATCAGGATGATCAGCCCGTTGCGAAAAATGTTGTCGTTGAATGCGCCAAGGGACTGAGTAGCAAAAAATGGCGCGAACCGGCGTTGTCGCAGCAACGAATACTGATTCGAATCAGACACCGCGACACTATAACAATTTGGGGTCAGAGCTTATTGTCCGTTTTCAAATGAATTTCGGGACGGACCGAAGGTCCGTCCCGGGGACCGAATCTTGTATTCGTCCCGAAAATCCTCTGGAAATAGACTATGAGCTCTGACCCCTATTTTTTCATGACGCCTCCATGGTCAATAATCGCGATAGTTGGCGATTCGGTCCGTCTGCTCTAATGCAACGCGGCAGGTTGCAATCGGTTGACTGGCCGAATTGCGAACTCGCCCACAATGTGGATTTGACGTCCGATGTTATGATCCGGCCCACAATTGATTATGTTTGCCCCGGCAACAGCCTGTATGACATTAATGACCCCGGATGAAGACTTTGCGCCTGACATTCTGTTTTAGCGGCCTGCTGCTGGTGGCGTGCGCCAAGGAGCCACCGCCGGCTTCCGTGGCCGAATTGATGAAAAATCCCAGGCTGCTGGAGGCGACCATGGTCCGTTGCGGGCAGAACCGGTCCGAGACCAAATACCTGGCGGAATGCGTCAACGCCCGAGATGCGATCAACCGGCTGGAGGTTAGTGCCAAGCAGGCGAAACGTGCAGAACTCGAGGCCCGGTCGGAGCGCAAACGGCAGGCATTGCGGCGTACCCAGGACGCGGCGGCCGAGGCCAGGCGCCGC
>JADFGH010000364.1 GCA_022567775.1 Pseudomonadota bacterium
CGCCGCTTCGTCTTTCGCGGGGCCAGTCATCGATCTGCCGCTGCAGCTCGGCCCTGCCCTGACACGCAGCAGATTACGGTTCAACGGCGCCAGCTCGTCGTTAATGTTCTCGAGTCCGGCCCAGAATTCTCCGGCATCGAATTTGATGGCCGGCAATAATTCTTCTGTAACGAAATCGTAGAAGGCGGGCTCGACATGCAGGTTGCCGACGGTTTGCCAGTCAGTGATGGTCGAAAGTTCAGGCAAGCTTGCAGTCATGGCGTTGACCCCGGTTTATGCGACAAATTGCTCTTCTTCCGTGCTGCCGTTCATTGCCGTGGTCGATGACGAACCGGCCATGATCGTGTTTTGTACCGCGTCAAAATAGCCGGCGCCGACAAATGACTGATGTTTAACGGCGCGGAAGCCGTGCTGCTCGTCGGCAAACTCCTGTTGCTGGAGCTGCGAGTAGGCATACATCCCGTCCGTCTTGTACGCGCTGCTTAGCCTGAACATGCTGGAGTTCAGGGCGTGCCAGCCGGCCAGCGTAATGAACTGGAACTTGTAACCCATTGCTCCGAGTTCCTCACGGAAACAGCGCATCGTGTCGTCGTCGAGATTGGCCTTCCAGTTGAACGACGGCGAGCAGTTGTAAGCCAGCAATTTATGCGGATATTCGGCATGAATTGCGTCGGCGAATCGTTTCGCCTGCGCGAGATCCGGTTTTGAGGTCTCGCACCAGAGCATGTCGGCGTAAGGCGCGTACGCAAGACCCCGTGCGATTGCCTGTTCGATTCCTGCGTTGGTGCAAAAAAAGCCTTCCGCGGTTCGTTCGCCCGTGATGAACGCGGCGTCGCGGGCGTCCGAATCGGAGGTGATCAGGTTTGCGGCATCGGCGTCAGTCCGTGCAAGCAGGACCGTCGGCACACCCAATACGTCTGCAGCAAGCCGCGCCGCGGCCAGTTTTGCGATCGCCTCCTGGGTTGGCACCAGCACCTTGCCACCCATATGGCCACATTTCTTGGCCGATGAAAGCTGGTCTTCGAAATGCACCCCGGCGGCACCCGCCCGGATCATGCTCTTCATCAACTCGAAGGCATTGAGATTGCCGCCGAATCCTGCCTCGGCATCCGCGACGATCGGTGCCAGCCAGTCAATGCTGTCATCCCCGTTCAGACCGTAAATCTCATCGGTACGCAGAAAAGCGTTATTGATTCTTGCCACCATCTTGGGCACCGAATCGACCGGATACAGGCTCTGGTCCGGGTACATCTCGCCGGCACTGTTGCCGTCGCCAGCAACCTGCCAGCCGGAGCAGTAGATCGCTTTCAGACCTGCCTGAATCTCCTGAATCGCCTGGTTTCCGGTCAGCGCACCGAGCGCGCACAAGGGCTTTTCCTGGTGGACCAGCCGCCATAATTTCTCGGCGCCGTGGCGCGCGAGCGTGTGCTCGATCAGCACCGAGCCGCGCAGTCTGACCACATCGGCGGCACTGTAGTTGCGTTGTATCCCCTTCCACCTGGGACTCTCTGCCCACTCTGATTCGAGCCTGGCGATCTGTTCCTTTCGCGTCATTGTGTCCTCCCGTCCGGCGCGTCAATGCGAATCACTGCAGTGCAATCTGTGTTGATGGCAGGTATAGTAACGACAGAAAAGAAGGAATTTCACAGTAAAAATTTCACACTGTAAATTTTACAAGGTTACATAATGCCGGGCAGCCCAAGCCTCCTCCGCAAAGCACATTTCCTGGGCACCAAGATCAGGAGCCTGCGCAAACGCAATCACCTGACGCTGGAAGACCTTTCAGTACGTTGCATACAAATTGACCGTGAGAACGCTCCTTCGGTGTCCTACCTGTCGATGATCGAAAACGGCAAACGCGTCCCGTCACAGGAACTGATGCAAGTCATCGCCGAGATTTTTCAGAAAGACATCGGCTGGTTCTTTGACGAGACGATTGACGATATTGCCATCGAGCCGGAACCCGGGTCGGGGGGCATCCGTGGCATGCCGCTTGAACCTGGCTTTCTGTTCTCAAAGGAACTCCTGCAGACCGCGATCCCGGAGTTGCTTTCGCAAACCGGCACGACCGGCAGACAATTTGCACATCTCCTCATTCGTGCTCACCAGGAATCGAATCAGAATCGATTTCCGGATCTGGAACGTGCCGCCGAGAGTGTCGGAAACAAGCGATTTCCGTTGAGTGTCGACGATATGTTCGATCTCGCCGCAAAACTCGGTTTGCAGATCCGCTGGTTCGACCGGTCTTCATTCAAGGACAAGGGAGATACCGAAAATTCGCTGGACACGCTGGTCCGTTCGTTTTTTGACGCCCCCAATGTCGTCTTTCTGAACAATATCCTGCGAGAAATGCCCGGGCGTCTCAAGTACGACCTGGCAAATCACATAGCCCACCGGGTATTGCACGGAGGCGACGGCGCGCGGGTACCACAAATTTCCGGTGGCAGAGTTTCGGGACGACGGCATGATGCGGAATCACCGGACATGGACGCGAAGGACATCCTGTTTGCCTGGCGCGATTTTGAGTGCAGCTATTTTGCCGCGGCCCTGCTCGGCCCGAAGATACCGTTTCGACAGTTTCTTGCGCGCCACTCCTATGCCGTCGA